>CAZARD010000019.1:0-50090 GCA_964487505.1 uncultured Blastocatellaceae bacterium
TGGGTTGAAACCCACGGCTAAATTCGACCGACCGCTACGCGGCCGGAATCGGACTTTTCGGACACCCCATCGAGATTCAAACTTGACTCCGGCTTTAGCCGAATCATTTAGCTAAAGCCAAGAAACTCTGCGGGTTGCGTTACCCACTCGCTGAAGAGGCTGTGTCAAAACGCGTGCTCAAAAGGATTTCCATGAATTGCCGTTCATTTCAACAAACGGACACTGGTCAGAATGAAGGTCGCCGCTTCAGCCGAATGTTGAATTAAAGCCTTGCAATGCTTAAGGTTAGCGCCTCCGGGCGTAGCCCGGATGATATCATCAATCGTTGAACGGCTGGGCCGGAGCCCAGCCCTGAACGATTGCCGATAGATCAGCGGGCGGCTTTTGACACAGCCTCTGAAGCCAGTGGCAAGTCATTGATCACCGAAACCCGCACCCCGGAATCGTGACCCCGGGCTTCCGGATTCGAGTACTGTCAGAGCAACAACCAACCCGAGGCGAGCAATCGCGCCTCGCATCTCCGACAGGCTCCCAGAATCTTCAAGATACCAGCGATTTCTTTCCGCGCCCCCAGCAATCACTGACAAACCGGAACCGACAATACACAAACCAGCCGCTGATCTCGGCCCCTTGTTCTGACGACCTCACGAACGCCGATCGGCACATTTGTTCGCCCGCGGGATCCGGAAAAACAAGAAATTAACAACCGAATCGCTATTTGTGCTAAAATTCACAAAGAGAAAATCGTCAAGCTTTCTGTCCTGACTTTCAAGGTGACAATATGGAACGCAACATCATCACGATTGATGGCAACGAAGCAACGGCCTCCGTTGCGCATCGCATCAACGAAGTGATCGCGATCTACCCGATCACTCCCTCGTCCGCAATGGGCGAATTCGCCGACGAATGGTCTGCCAAACACAAAAAGAACATATGGGGCACCACGCCCCTCGTGATTGAAATGCAGTCCGAGGGCGGCGCGGCGGGAACTGTCCACGGCGCGCTCCAAACGGGCGCGCTGACAACCACGTTTACCGCCTCGCAGGGACTTCTGCTGATGATCCCCAATATGTATAAGATAGCGGGCGAACTCACCAGCACGGTCTTCCACGTGGCCGCCCGGTCAGTCGCGGCGCACGCGCTCTCTATCTTCGGCGATCACCAGGACGTGATGGCCGTTCGTCAAACCGGCTGGGCACTGCTCGCGTCCGGTTCGGTACAGGAAGCGCAAGACCTCGCCGCTATTGCGCAGGCTGCGAGCTTAAAGGCGCGAGTGCCGTTCCTGCACTTCTTCGACGGCTTCCGCACATCGCACGAAGTAACGAAGATCGAGCAGTTGACCGACGATGATCTCCGCGAGATGCTCGATCCCGAGATGATCGCTGCCCACCGGGCGCGCGCCCTCAATCCCGAGCATCCTGTCTTGCGCGGCACCGCCCAGAATCCCGATGTCTATTTCCAGATGCGCGAGGCGGTCAACCCGTTCTACTCGGCTGTTCCGCAAATCACGCAAGACGCAATGGACAGATTCGGCCGACTCATAGGACGCCATTACCGCCTCTTTGATTACTTCGGGCACCCCGAAGCCGAACGCGTCGTGATCCTGATGGGATCGGGAGGAGAGACGGCCGAAGAGACGGTCAACTACCTCGCCGCGAAAGGCGAGAAGGTCGGCGTGATCCGCGTCCGCCTGTTCCGTCCGTTCTCGAATGATCATTTCGTCGCCGCGTTGCCGAAAACCGTTAAGTCGGTCGTCGTGCTGGACCGCACAAAAGAGCCGGGCGCGGCGGGCGAACCGCTCTATATGGACGTCGTCAACGCGTTGGTCGAAAACGGTCGCGGCGAGATCAAGATCATCGGCGGGCGATATGGGTTGTCGTCGAAGGAGTTCACGCCCGCGATGGTCAAGGCCGCGCTCGACGAGTTGAACAAAGACGAGCCGAAGAATCATTTCACGGTCGGCATCACCGACGATGTGACCCACACAAGTCTCGACGTCGACGCCTCGTTCTCGATCGAATCTGACGAGACCGTGCGCTGCGTCTTCTTCGGTCTCGGATCGGACGGGACGGTGGGCGCGAATAAGAATTCGATCAAGATCATCGGCGAAGAGACGGAGAATTTCGCACAGGGGTACTTCTACTACGACTCGAAGAAATCTGGCACCGTGACGGTTTCGCATCTGCGCTTTGGGCCGCATCCGGTCCGCGCGCCGTATCTGATCGAAACGAACCAAGCCAACTTCGTGGCCTGCCACCAGTTCGGCTTCCTCGAGCGGGTTGATATGCTGAAGTACGCCAAAACCGATGGCGTGTTCCTCCTCAATAGCCCGTACGGCCCCGATGAAGTCTGGGAAAATCTTCCGATCGAGGTCCAACGTGACATCATCGACAAGAAGCTCAGGTTCTACGTCATCAACGGCTACGATGTGGCCGAGAAAACGGGTATGGGCGGTCGTATGAACACCGTGATGCAGACCGCGTTCTTCGCCATCAGCGGGGTGCTGCCGCGTGAACAAGCGATCGAAGAAATCAAACACTCCATCGAAAAGACGTACGGCAAACGCGGCGCGGCCGTCGTTAAGAAGAACTTCGAGGCCGTCGACGCCACGATCGCCAATCTTTATGAAGTCGAGGTCCCGACGATGGCGGACTCGAATCTCGTGCGCCGCCTCGCGGTTCCGAAAGAAGCGCCGGAGTTCGTCCAACAGGTCGTCGCGCCGATCGTCGATTTCAAAGGCGATACCGTCCCCGTTTCGGCGTTCCCGATCGATGGCACGTTTCCAACGGCGACATCCCAATGGGAGAAACGCAATCTGGCGCTCGACATCCCGGTCTGGGAGCCCGATCTTTGCATCCAGTGCGGCAAGTGCGTGTTCGTCTGTCCGCACGCGGTCGTCAGGCACAAGGTCTATGACGAAAGCGCGCTGGCGGGCGCTCCGGAGGCGTTCAAACATAGGCCGTCGAAATTCAAAGAGTTCTCGCCCGGCTTCGCCTACACGGTTCAGGTAGCGCCCGAGGATTGTACGGGATGCACGCTGTGCGTCGAGGCGTGCCCCGTAAAGGACAAGAGCCAGGTCGGACGCAAGGCCATCAATATGGCTCCGCAGCCGCCGCTCCGCGAACAAGAGAATGAGAACTGGGACTTCTTTATGTCGATCCCTGATCTCGACAGAAAGCTGATCAACCCGGCGACGATCAAGAATTCGCAACTGTTGCGCCCGCTTTTCGAATTCAGCGGCGCGTGCGCCGGTTGCGGCGAAACGCCGTACGTGAAACTCGTCTCCCAACTCTTCGGTGACAGAACGATCGTCGCGAACGCAACGGGCTGTTCATCGATCTACGGCGGCAACCTGCCGACGACGCCTTGGGCCGTAGATTCCGACGGACGCGGTCCAGCGTGGTCAAACTCGCTGTTCGAGGACAATGCCGAGTTCGGGCTCGGAATGCGCCTGACGCTCGACAAGCACAACGAGTTTGCCCGCGAACTCCTGCCGGCTTTCGCCCCGCAACTTGGGAACGAATTGGTGGACGCATTGCTCGATGCCGATCAAACTACCGAGCAGGGAATCGCCGAACAGCGCGAGCGCGTCGCCGTCTTGAAAGACAAACTCGCGACGGACAAAGACTTGCGCGCTCGCGATCTTATCTCGGTAGCCGACAGTCTCGTCAAGAAATCCGTTTGGATCATCGGCGGAGACGGTTGGGCGTACGACATCGGCTACGGCGGCCTCGACCACGTACTCGCCAGCGGGCGTAACGTCAACGTGCTGGTGCTCGATACCGAGGTCTACTCGAACACCGGCGGCCAAGCATCAAAGTCGACGCCGATGGCCGCGGTCGCGAAGTTCGCGATGAGCGGAAAAGGGCTTCCGAAGAAAGACCTCGGCCTTATCGCGATGGCATATGGTTATGTCTACGTCGCGCGGGTGGCGATGGGCTACAACGATCAGCAGACCCTTCGGGCATTCATCGAAGCAGAATCCTACGACGGTCCGTCGCTCATCATTGCCTACAGTCACTGCATCGCGCACGGTTTCGATATGGCGCGCGGCCTTGATCAGCAGAAACTGGCCGTCCAGTCGGGCGCCTGGCCCGTCTACCGCTACGACCCGCGCCTCGCCACGGCCGGACAGAACCCGCTTGTGATCGAGTGCAAGGAACCGACCGTCCGTCTCGAGGACTACGCCTACAACGAGACGCGCTACAAAATGCTTATGCTAAGCGATGAAGATCGCGGGGAAATGCTGATGAAGAAGGCCGGCGAAGGCATCAAAGGCCGCTGGCAGCTCTACCAGCAAATGGCCGCGATGCACTACGGCGCCGGACAGACCGACGAGACCGGAACGAACGACGGGAAGGAATAGATCAACGGCTCCGCTTCCGGACAATGGCGAGCGGAGACCCACGGAGAACGTTATGATCGATTTGTCAACGACCTACCTTGGCATTGAACTGAAGAATCCGCTGGTCGCTTCAGCTTCGCCGCTTTCCAAGAAATTGGAACGTGCCCAAAAGTTGGAAGAGGCGGGGATCGCGGCTCTCGTTATGTATTCGCTGTTCGAGGAGCAGATCATCCACGAAAGCCTTGAACTCGACCATTTCCTGACGCGCGGCTCGAATTCGTCCGCGGAAGCGCTCAGCTATCTTCCTGATACCGGGATGTACTCCCTCGGCCCGGGAAGGTATCTCGAGCAGTTGGCCGTCATGAAAAAGTCCCTCAGTATCCCCGTCATCGGGAGCCTGAACGGCGTTTCCAAGGGGGGCTGGGTCGAATACGCCAGCCATATCCAGGATGCCGGGGCCGACGCGCTTGAGCTGAACCTTTACTATATTCCGACCGATCCGTCGCTTCCGGCCTCGGACATCGAAGACGCTCAGGTCGATCTCGTTGCGGCGGTCAAGTCGGGCATCTCGATCCCGCTGGCGGTAAAAATCAGCCCGTATTACACCTCTCTTCCCCATTTCGCCAAACGGCTGGCCGACGCGGGTGCGGATGGCATTGTCATCTTCAACCGCTTCTATCAGCCTGATTTTGACCTTGAAAATCTGGAAGTGCTCGACAACCTCGATCTTTCGACATCGACCGAACTTCGGCTTCCTTTGCGCTGGATTTCCATCCTGTATGGGCAGGTAAACGCAGACCTTGCGTTGACAAGCGGCATTCACTCGGCAGACGATGTGCTTAAGGCGATGATGGCAGGTGCAAAGGCGGCGATGATGGCGTCCACGCTCCTTCATAATGGGCCACAGGCTATCCCGCGCATTTTGAACGACCTGGACTCGTGGATGCAGACTCGCGAATATGAGTCGATCCGACAGATGCAGGGAAGCATGAGCCGCCGATCGGTGGCGGAGCCGGCCGCGTTCGAACGGGCCAATTATATGCGGGTACTCAGTTCGTGGCGCGAACTCCCGTAGGATTCAACGTTCTCGCAGGCGAGTCCTGACGGATCAATCAAGTTGATCGGATCGCTTTGGACATAAAATTTGGGATTTCCGGGTCCGCACGGATTTCCGATTTCAATTGTTTGTGAATCCCGTCAACCCGAAAGGAGTCACGCGTTCACCCGTAATGCGAACAAACTGACGCATTAACACGCCCAATCCACGATCCAAAATCGAAAATCCAAAATCGCCTCTGTCGTCGCTCGCGCGACTCGGGATCATTATCTCGCGCTGTTTCCGTGGGCTTACGCCGCATGGCTAACGACTGTCGGATGATTCAGATCGTGGAACAAGATTTGGATGCGCGAATTTGTCGGAAAGGATGCTGATCCGCGAATCTGCGATCGAAACGAGAATCGAGGCTGGCCGGAGCGAATCCGATCAGCCTCGATAATACTTTCGCCGTTGGTACGGGAGGACTACGCAAGTTCTGCCGCGCCTTGCGGATAGACGCTGATGAATTTGCCCTTCTGTCCCTTGTTCTCGAACTTGACGATGCCCTCGATCAGCGAGAACAATGTGTCATCTTTGCCCCGCCCGACATTCTTGCCCGGCTTCCATTTCGTGCCGCGTTGACGCGCCAAAATGTTGCCGCCGAGAACGTGCTCGCCGCCGAACTTTTTCAAACCCAACCGTTGTGCCGCTGAATCGCGGCCGTTGCGTGATGATCCTACACCTTTCTTATGAGCCATATTGGTATTTTGGATTTCGGATTTTGGATTTTGGATTCATTGAAGACCGCAATCTCTGCGGCATTTCGAAAATCCAAATTTCCAAATCGAAAATCGAATCTAGAACTTCTCGATCGTGATCTCGGTAAAACCTTGGCGGTGACCCTGCTTGCGCTTGTACTGTTTGCGGCGCTTCTTTTTGAAAACAATGACCTTGTCGGCCTTGCCGTGTCCGACGACCGTCGCCTTGACAGTGGCGTCGCCGCCGAACTTCGCATCCGCGCCCTCGCCGACGAGCAGCGCTTCCAATTCGACCTTCTTGCCGGCTTCGGCCTCGATCGTCGGAACGCGAAGCGTCTGGCCCGTCGTCACCGGAAACTGCTTTCCGCCTGTTCTGATGATTGCGTAACTCATTCTTGATAATCTCCTTCGAGCAAGGCAGACTTCCAGCCTACCAGTCGAAAAGTTTAGATTATATTTGAACCGTGGGGTGCGGTCAAACCGAAATTGAAAAATCTCAACGGGCAGGCGCGGTTTCCATTTCGACGTTCCGACCGCTTTGCCGGCAACGGTTTCCAAAATATAATCGCCGCATGGCGTTATTTGCAACTGACAGCGCCGTTCCCGATCGCTTTCCGTTTTCAACCCAAAGGAGAAATTCGATGTATCGACTCGTCATCATCGCCGCGTTCATTTTCGCGATTGCCGTCCCGTTTGCCACTGCCCAGAAGATCGAACCCGGGCTCTATCAAAACATGAAATGGAGAATGATCGGGCCGTTTCGCGGCGGCCGCACGGTCGGCGCAGCGGGGATCCCGTCGCAGCCGAACGTTTTTTACATCGGCGTCAACAACGGCGGCGTTTGGAAGACCACCGACGCCGGCCGGACCTGGAAGCCGATCTTCGACGATCAGCCGACCGGTTCGATCGGCGACATCGCGATCGCGCTGTCGAATCCGAACGTGATCTACGTCGGCAGCGGCGAAGGGCTCCAGCGACCGGATCTTTCAACGGGCGACGGAATATACAGGTCGGACGACGGCGGTGCGACGTGGAAACATCTCGGGCTGCGGGAAGGCCAGCAGATCGCCTCGATCGCCATCGACCCGAGGAACGAGGATCGGATCTTCGTCGCCGTTCTCGGACATCCGTACGGCCCGAACGAAGAACGCGGCATCTATCGTTCGACCGACGGGGGCAAGTCCTTCGAACGCGTCCTGTACAAAGACGCCGATACCGGCGCGATGCAGGTCGAGTTCGCGCCGGACGATCCGAACACGATCTATGCCGACCTTTGGGCCGGGCGCCAGGGGCCTTGGGAAAACGGCGCGTGGCAAGGGGCCGGAAGCGGGCTCTACAAATCGATCGATGGCGGAAACACCTGGAAACCCCTGACCAAAGGACTGCCGACTTTCGAACAGGGACTCGGCCGGATCGGGTTCGCCATCTCGCGCAGCGATCCGAACCGGATCTACGCGACGGTCGACGCGAACCCGCAGGTCGCCGGGATCTATGTTTCGCGCGACGCCGGCGAGAGTTGGACGCGCGTCAACGGAGATCCGCGTTTGTGGGGCCGCGGCAGTGATTTCGCGGAACTGAAAGTTCATCCAAAGGATCCCGAAACGCTCTTCGTGGCGAACGTGGCATCATACAAATCGACCGACGGCGGGAAGACCTTCACCGGGTTCAAGGGGGCTCCGGGCGGCGACGATTACCACCGTATCTGGATCAATCCCGACCATCCGGACGTGATGCTCTTCGCGACCGATCAGGGCGCGACGATCACGGTCAACGGGGGCGAAACCTGGTCAAGCTGGTACAACCAGCCGACGGCGCAGTTCTATCACGTGATCACCGACGATCAGTATCCCTACTGGGTTTACGGCGGACAGCAGGAATCCGGATCGGCGGGAGTCGCCTCGCGCGGCGACTCCGGCGCGATCATCGCCCGCGATTGGCGCACCGTCGGCGTCGAGGAATACGGCTACGTCGCGCCCGACCCGCTCGACCCGAACATCATCTACGGCGGAAAGATAACGCGGTTCGACAAACGCACGGGCCAGGTGCAGAACATTGCGCCCGAAGCCGTTCGAACCGGAAAGTACAGATTTCTGCGGACCGCGCCGGTGCTTTTTTCGCCGGTCGACAAGCGGACACTGTATTTCGCCGGCAATGTACTTTTCAAGACCGTGAACGGCGGCAATAGTTGGGAGATCATCAGCCCTGACCTGTCGCGCGAAAAATGGGAGGTGCCGGCCAACATCGGCGTGTACCGGACCAAGGAAATGGAAACGATGGCGCGGCGCGGCGTGATCTACACGGTCGCCCCGTCGTACAAGGACATCAACACGATCTGGGCCGGAACCGACGACGGCCTGATCCACGTCACGCGCGACGGAGGCAAGAACTGGACGAACGTCACGCCGCCGCAACTGCCTTCTTGGGCGAAAGTTTCTCTGATCGACGCCGGCCGTTTCGACGCGGACACCGCGTACGCGGCAATAAACACGTTTCGGCTCGACGATCTGAGGCCGCATATTTTCCGGACGCGCGACGGCGGAAGGACCTGGAAGGAGATCGTCAACGGAATCCCGGACGGCGGCATCGTCAACGCCGTGCGCGAGGATCCGGTCCGCAAAGGACTGCTTTTTTGCGGAACGGAACAGGCGGTGTATTTCTCGATCGACGCCGGTGAGAACTGGCAGCCGCTGCGGCTCAATATGCCGGCGACATCGATCCGCGATCTGGTCGTAAAAGACGACGACATCGTCGTCGGAACGCACGGGCGATCATTCTGGATCCTCGACGACATCACGCCGTTGCGCCAACTGAACCCGAACGTTGCCTCCGCGAACTTCCTCTTTGCCCCGCAGCTCGCGACGCGCGTCCGGCGGAGCGTGCATACCGACACGCCGTTCCCGCCCGAAGAGCCCGCCGGGCAAAATCCGCCCGACGGAGCGATCATCAACTACTACTTGAGATCCAAGCCGATCTCGCCGGTCGTTTTGGAGATCCTGGACTCTGCGGGCAAACTCGTGCGCCGATTCGCAAGCGACGACGCGCCTCTGCCTTACGACGAAAACAAGCTGCGCTTTCCGACCTACTGGGTCCGGCCGCCGCAGATTCTGCCAAACGAGGCCGGAATGCATCGATTCGTTTGGGACCTGCAGTATCCGAACCCGCCGGCAGACAGTTACGACCTGCCGATCTCCGCGATCTATCGCAACACGCCGTTCGTTCCCGAAGGTCCGTTCGTGCTGCCGGGATCATACACCGTTAAACTGACCGTCGATGGCAAGTCGTACACGCAGCCGCTGAAGGTTCGCATGGATCCGCGCGTGACGGCGACGGCGGCGACGCTAAGGAAGCAGTTTGACCTTTCGATGGAGGCGTACGACGGTATCGTCAAGACGCGCGCCATCGCCGACGAGGCAAAGGCGTTGTCGGCCAGGATCAAGGAGAAGGGGCTCGAGAAAGAGGTCGCTTCGCTGATCTCCGGGGGACGCTCCACATCGCCCACGGACCCGTCGCTTTTTCCGGTCTCGCGCCTGAACGCCGCTTTCGGTTCGCTCCTCGAGATTCTGCAGGATGCCGATGCCGAGCCGACATCGCAGGCGGTTTCCGCCGCCGCGGAGTTGCAGAAGGGATTGGCCCGGGCGATCTCGGAATGGGACGCGATCAAGGCAAAGCTCTAGCCGAACCGTTGCGGAACCCCGCACGAAGCAAGGGGCCCGATCGCGAGAGCGATCGTTGCGCGACGCGCGTGATTTCTCTTTGGGGGGTCTTGATTGAACGGCCGCTCGCGCTGCGAGCGTGCCCCCTTACTTCGTGCGGGGCTCCGCATTGAGAGGTATATAATGTTGTTGGGAGTGTTCGATTCGCAAACGACAATTTCCGAGGCGAATTGCCGAAAATCAAATTGAATCGAAGCAGTAAATTGATGAAGGCTCAAAAGACCGCCGCCAAGGCGAAGGGATTTGCCAGCAACATCGAGATCGAGGCGATCGAGAACACCAACTTTCGCAAGGTCCTTTATTCCGGACCACACCTGCAACTCGTTTTGATGTCGCTGGGGATCGGCGAGGAGATCGGCGAAGAGGTCCACGTTGACACGGACCAGTTCTTCAGATTCGAAAGCGGCACGGCACGGTGCATCGTCAACGACACCGAGCACGAACTCGGAGCCGGCGACGTGCTGATCGTTCCTGCCGGTGCGAAGCATAACGTCATCAACGCCGACCCCGGTCGAGAACTGAAGCTATACACCGTTTACGCGCCGCCGCATCACAAAGACGGCATCGTTCGGGCGACAAAGGCCGACGCGATCAAGTTCGAGGCCGATTTTGACGGGGTCACGACCGAGTGATCGGTCAATGAATCGAAACGGCGCGAAACGTGATCTGCCGGCTTCCGGGTTACATCTCCGGCGACACGAACAAGTTAGCGAAGCGGATGAAGGTCGCGGCGCTTTTGCCACGCGCCAGGTCGTCAATCAGTCGAATTCGACGGACGGTTTCCAACGGCGTGAGGATCAACCAATACATCCCGGACGCGACGTGAAACTTCGCACTCGTCGGACCGAAACGTGTTGTTGCGCCGTTTCTTTGCCAGCCGGAGCTTGAGCCTCGCGCTCAGCCGACCGGGCGCGTCGTTAACTTTTGGACGGCCAACAACTTGCAGACCGGGAAGCGCTTGCCGCTCTCAAGGTACGAATCCCAGAAGTTCCACGTCACGAGACCGTCGTCGCTCTCCGGTTCGAGAAGGTAGAAGACGAGGCGGCCAAGCGGTTGGTCCGTTCGGACGACAATCGTGCCGACCGGAAACGCGATCCTTTCTTCCGCGTACTTGCCGGTCATTCGGACCTCGTTATGTCCCTGGAAACTGCGCTTCGATTTCTCGAAGCGTTCGATCGTGAAAGCGTCCACGGGGAGCACTTTCGCGGCTGTCAGTTCTTCGACGACGATGCCGTGCTGACGGAGTTTCTCGACTATCCGATCTTCGCGTGCGAACAGGTAGGCGCGCGGGGCCTTGACGCTGCGGACGGTCTCGAACATTCCGACGTCATCCATCAGCATCGGCTTGTACTTGTCCTCGATCATCGCCGTCATTTCCTTGCCGGACCGCGGGTTCTTGATCTTCTCGACCTCGCCGACGAGGATCTCGACCTGTTTCGCCAAGGGCTCCGGCTTGAACTCGACGCCGAAACTCGGCAAATTCGCGTTCACCGTCCGCGCATCGGCGGCTTTCGTCAGCGATCTGATCTTCGCGCCGTTCTCGGCGCAGAAACGCAGGATCTCTTCGACGAACCTCTCGGTGACCTCGATCCGCCGCTTGAACGAAACGTAGCTGTACGCCTCGGAAAGGATCGTCAGCCGATTTCGCAGTCCGCCGTAGTTCTGGCCGATCCGCGGCTGGTGCGTGAAAGCCTCCCACTGCGTTTTTGCGCCTTCCTTTGGCGTGTTCGAAAAGCCCGTGAAATTGCCGTAGTAATATGTCCGGAAATAATGTTTCCGCTGCATCGACGCCGTCAGCGACGGCATCATCACGTTTCGCTGGAAGTCGAGAATCGCCCGGTCAGTGTTCGGGTTGAGCGGATGCGAATAGGTCAGATGATAGCCGTGATACGAGCCGTTCGTCGTGTGAAGATCGACCGTCAGGTGCGGATCCCAGCGATTGAAGACATCGACGAGCGCCCGCGCCTCGACCGATTCGAGCTTCATATAATCCCGGTTCAAGTCGAGCTTTTGCGAATTTTCGCGAACGCCGACACCGCCGATCGGGCCGTACTGGGCCCAACGGTTGTCGGTCGAGATCTTCTCGTTACCGTCGGCATTGTAAATCGGAGCGATGAGGACCGTGAGTTTTGAAAGCAGAGGCTTGAGATCGCCGAAAAGCAACCGCCGCGCGATCTGCTGCGCCGCCTCCTTGCCCTCGACCTCGCCGGCGTGGATGTTTCCCATCACGAAGACGATCGGCCGCTTAAGCGCACGCGCTTCCTCCGGCGTCGACACGCGCCGGTCCGAAAGGATCATCATCGGCATCGCCCTGCCTTCGCCGGTGGTTCCGAAGTTCTCGACCGAGATGTTCCCGCTCCGGCGCCGGAGTTCGGCGACGAATTCCGTCACATCGGCATAGCGGCTGGTCTCTTCGAAATTGGAAAGTTCGGGCCGCGTCTTCGGCAAGTCCGCGGTTTGCCCGAAGGCGACGATCGAAACCCCGATCAGGAACAGGAGCGATGCCGATAGTGTTCTCATTTCAATCGCCGCACGTCAGTTCGACGTTCGAGACCCACCAACTGCTCAATGATTTCACATTCTTGAGATTCTGGTAAACGACTGCCTTGACATACCGCTTGACGGCTTTGCCCCCGGCGCGTTTGACGGTCGCTTCCATACAGACCTCGTAGTTCAAACCGGCGACGACCTGCATCCGCGCTTTCTCGATCTTTACAAGCGCGAACGTCGCGCCTTCCTCCGAGCCGAGCTTCTTGAGCGCGAAGGCAGCGGCCGATTTCACCTCTTTTGACGAAGCATCGGCATCGCCGTAAGCACCCGTCATTTCTTGGCCATAACAAACCGAAGCGACGCCGAGAGCGGCCGCGAAAATACCCATCATCAATAGCCTGCGAAACACATTTTTCATCTTCTTATGATCTCCCTCAATGGCTTTATCAGGTTGAAAAAGGAAAGTATAATCAAGACCATAACTTACTGCAATAACAGAAACATATGTCACAAAACACGACCGGAAGAGCGACGAGGACGGAGACCGATTCGATGGGCGAGATCGCCGTCGAGTCCGACAAGTATTGGGGCGCGCAGACCGAGCGCTCGCTGCATCATTTCAACATCGGGTTCGACACGATGCCGCGCGAGATGATCCGCGCGCTCGGCATCCTTAAGAAGGCGGCCGCGCTGACCAACCACGAACTGAAGCCGCATCTGCTGACGAAGGAGAAGCTGGACCTGATCGTACGGGCCGCCGACGAGGTCATCGAAGGCAAGCTCGACGCGCATTTTCCCTTGCGCGTTTGGCAGACGGGTTCGGGAACGCAAACGAATATGAACGCCAACGAGGTGATCTCGAACCGCGCGATCGAGCTCGCCGGGGGCGTGATGGGCTCGAAGAAGCCGGTCCATCCGAACGACGACGTCAACATGTCGCAGTCATCGAACGATACGTTTCCGACCGCGATGTACATCGCCGCCGCTGAGCGTTTGAACGCGATGATCCCAACGGTCCAGATTCTGCACGATGCGATCGATGCCAAGGCCCGCGAGTTTGCCGATGTCGTCAAGATCGGGCGGACCCACCTTCAGGACGCGACGCCGATCACGGTCGGCCAGGAATTCGGCGGATGGGCGGCGCTGATCGAACGCGACATCGCCCGCCTGAGGCAGGTGTTGGACGGCTTGCTCGATCTCGCGATCGGCGGCACAGCTGTCGGTACGGGCCTCAACGCGCATCCGGCGTTTGCCGACAAGGCGGCGGCGAAGATCGCCGAACTGACGGGACTCCCGTTCCGCGCGCACCCGAACAAGTTCGCGGCGCTTTCGGCCCACGACGAAGTGGTCTACGCGTCGGGCGCATTGAAAACATTGGCGGCGAGCCTGATGAAGATCGCCAACGACGTTCGCTGGCTCGCATCGGGCCCGCGGTGCGGCATCGGGGAACTTGTTATTCCCGAAAATGAACCCGGAAGCTCGATCATGCCGGGCAAGGTGAACCCGACCCAAAGCGAGGCGATCACGATGGTCGCGGCGCAAGTGATGGGAAATGACGCCGCGATCGGGTTTGCCGGATCGCAGGGGAACTTCGAACTGAACGTCTTCAAGCCGGTGATGATCCATAACTTCCTGCATTCGGTGCGGCTCCTCAACGACGCCTGCAAAGGATTCGTCGAATTCTGCGTTGCCGGGATCGAACTTAACCGCGAGAAGATCGATCATTACCTGAACGACTCGCTGATGCTGGTGACGGCGCTCAACCAGCATATCGGTTACGATAATGCGGCAAAGATCGCGAAGAACGCTCACAAGAAGGGGATCAAACTCAAAGAAAGCGCGATCGAACTCGGTTTGCTGACAAGCGAACAATTCGACGAATGGGTCGTGCCGGTCGAGATGACACACCCATAGCATTTGGGATTTGGGATTTGCGATTTGGGAATTGGGATTTGGGATTTGCGATTTGGGATTGTCGTTCTCGACCGCATCCAATTTCAGGAGGTGTTTAGATGCGCATCATACTACTTCTCATGATCATCGCCGCGAGCGCTGCATCCGCACTTGCTCAATCGAACGATAAGAACGGCGCAGACGACGTAAACGGCGGTATCAGCTTCAAGGTCCCCGAAAATGTGTTCCCGATGGATTGGAAGAAGAGCGAATTCAAAGGAATTCTTTTCCTTCAGAAAGACGGCCCGTCGGGAATGTTCATCAGTTATCCCAATGATGGTGAAACAATTGATGATCTGATCAAACGCGCCGCGAAGTTTATTGCCCCGATGATCTCGAACTTCGGTAAGGACACAAATTCAAAAGCCGAGTTCGAGGTCAGAACGATTCCGGCACATGAAAACGATTCGGTTGATTCGGCGTCGTATTACGCGTTCAAGGATTCCTCGGTTGAGGTGCAAATCCTGTTTTACGAAAGAACCGACCGAAAAGACCGAAAATTGATCTACGGATACTTCTCGCGTCGCGATCTCAAATCTGAGAAGTCAGGTGACAAGACGTGGGCCGATCAGAACGGAAATGGCGTGAAGAGCTTCGATAAGTTCTGGAAGACGATCAAGAAATAGAATCACGGCCTCATTCAAGTCGCCTATTCCAAAATCCCAAATGCGTTCATCCTCCGATGATCACGGTAGCCTCGCCTTTGACGATCTTGTTAGGCGGGCCGAGAGGTTCAATGATCGTGTCGCCCAAGCGGCACGCGGGCATACTGTTGATGAGGACGGTCTGCGAGCCGTCGACGACGACGCCCGGGCCGTGCGGCGGAACCGGCGACGGAGTCGTGCAGGCGTGAATGTCCGACATCCCGGCCATCCCGCTGATCATACTGCTGAGCGACGCGAGCGCGGTCGCCTTGGCGGTCTGTTCGGCGGCATACGCGGCAGGCGCTCCGGGAGTACCAGCCGCCGCCGCGGTCGCCGCCTCGGCCGTTTGGATCGCAATGTCGGATACCTGCTTGGCGGCTTGCAGGGCAGCGGCCGCCGCGGCCGGAATGCCGCGCCACGCCGGCAAATAGCCGATCAGCACGTTGGGGCTGCCCGGCCCGGGAGTCAGCATCGGCGGCAGCGGATGCACCACGTTGTCAGTAATTCTGGCGGCTGGGCCTGTCGGCATTTCGATTCTCCTTAAAGCCCGAACCCTTCGTTCGCGAGCAGATCGAGCTGTTTTCCTTTATTGACGCGCAAAATTCCCTCCTCGGCGTCGCTGATCTCTCCGCCGAAGAATTTGATCGCGCGCAACAAACGCAGACGATGGGATTCCTCGTCCTCCGGCAAGACGCCCGGGAAGGATTTCAGATCGTCGACGAACCGTCGAAACTCGCCGGCGAGTTCCTTGCGAAGCTGCGGATCGTCCTTGCGCGCCGTCTGGTCGGCGGGCTGCGCGGCCCAGGCCTCGCGACGCAGACGGCCCGCCGCCCACGGTTGCAGATGCTCGAGAAAGCCGTATTCGACCGAGAGGTACATCTTGATCTCTTCCCTGATGCGCGCCTTCCGGTCCGTCATCGCCAGCACCTTGTCCTTTGACGCCTGCGCACGGCTCGCCCGGAACAGCTTCTGCGCCAGATCCTCGGCGTACTTGTTGTAGTCGATCCGCGCCTGAAAGTCCGTGTCCTTTTTCGAGACCAAGGCCGCCGCGCGCGATTCCAGCTTTTGTTTGAGTTCCGTCGAGCCTTCGCCGAGCCCGAGCGTTTCGTGCAGCAGTATCAGGTCCTCAAAGACCGCGACCGTGTCCGCTCTTGAAACCAGTTGCGAATAGTACTTCTTCGCGAACTCGACTTCATCCGCGCTTCCGACATAGGCTATGATCCGCGCGAACGCGATCGACCGTCGAAGATCTTCCTCGCCCGACTCTTTCGAATCGAGGAACTGCCGGAACGCCTGCGCGACCTCGCCCGTTTCGTAAAAGCGGGCTACGTCATCGACGCGCACGACGGATTTCAACGCGATGTCGCGCTTGACCTTACGGATCAGATAACGGGCGACCTCACCCGCCTGCAGCCCGCGCGGGACGACGCCCGAAGTGTACGGATCGGCATCGAAGATATACCGGTCAAGTTCCGGGATCGGCCGTCCTTCGGACGAACCGTCGACGTTCGGATTGTTGTTTTCTTGCGACATATTATGCACTCCTCGGCACGCGGCAGAAATCGACAGGACGAGCAAAAGGACCAGTCCGTTGATCAGAAAACACCGCCTCATCATCGCTTTCCTTACCAATTCTCAAGCAGCGGAGCGCCTTCGGTCCGAAGCCTCCGGATAAGATTGAAATCTCCGGCCGGACTATCGTAGGTCACGTCGCCGTCGCGGATTCGTTTGGTTCCGCCGACCGCGTTCGCGCCGCTCGTTCCGCCGCCCGTCATCAGCTGGTTCGGCGCGCCCGACGCGTGCACGACCTCGGCCGTCACGTGCCCGACCTCGTGCGGGAAAGAGAACGGATTGCCGTCGCCGGCGTTCATCGTCGTCTTGATCAGGAACGCCGACCATTTGATCTTCGAGACCGACGCACGCTGCGGATCGATCCGGTGATTCGACATCATTGCTTCGCCGCGATTGCCGCCCGTCACCTGTTCAACGACAAAGATATCGACCGTGTCGTCAGCAGACGTTACCTTGCTGTCGAAATTCCGGAGGACCGTTCGTTGCTGAAGGGACCCGGCATTCCAGTTGTTGTTGCCGGCCGGCATCGCCCACGATTCAAGATTCAGCGGATTGACGACGCCTATCGAGATCGTCTGGCCCGTATCGCGGTTCGCGACCGGGACGTCGATCGTCAACGTCACGCGCGCGCCGCTTTCCTCGGTGATCAGGATGTCCGCCGATTTGCGGTTAACGTTGTCGACGAACCGCGCCGGATTCTCGCTCGCGACGGCGCGGTAAGGCGCCGTGACAAGCGCCGCCAGCGCCCGCGCGGTCTTGATCGGCGAGTCGCCGGCGGCCGGCGTGATCGGCCCGACGACCTGGTCCGGCTTTCCCGCGGCGTGGATCGTAAATCCGATCCGACCGTCGCCGTTGGCCCGCAAACCGTTGTCGTTCGAGATCGAGATCAGATTCTCCATCGGATCGACCGCGCGCGTCGCCTGCGCGAGTTTCGGGGCGATGTTCGCCTGCGCGTAGATTCGGCGGAACCAGGTCCAGACGCGGCGCTCGGCATCGGCCAGCGGCACGACCGGCTCGCCACCCGGCGTTTTGCGGAGAACATTGATCGCGAGACGGATGCGCTTGCGGTTCTCGCCGATCGGCAGGGTCACGGTCGAGCGGCATTTCGGATTCATCGGGCACGACTTGATCTCATAGAACGCTTTGACCTTCTGGTCGAGGATCTCGACCTTCGAGTCGCCGTCGTCGTGCATATCCGATGCCAAAAGCGTTTGGTCGGCCGCCGCCGCCTTGTCCGCGGGATCGACGACGAGCCGCAGATATGCCGTCCGAAATCGTTTCGTCGAGCCCTGTTTCGACGCTTTGGGCTTCAGTTGCCGCGCGCCCCGGATCGCGCCCGGAAACTGCTCGTGTCCTGTCACTCTGCCGGCGGCATCATACTTCGGCTTCAGGACCTCGAGTTCGACGTCGAGATCGCCCGATCCGTTGATGTCGAGGACCTCGATCTTGAATACATCCGGATCCTTGTCGGCATCCTCGTTGAAATTCCGGGCAGCCGAGTTCGGGAACGCCACGTTGCCGTCGCCGGTGCCGGCCTGGTTCGTGATGTAGTTGCTGACGTTGAGAAATGTCAGCGCCGGATCGCGGTCGACCGGATTCGACTTCGAACCGTGAACGAAGCGCAGCATCGCGAGCGTTCCGCGGCGGACGAACTGGTGCGCCGCTTCGGTTCCGCCGTCTACGTCCTTCTTTTGGAATTCCGGTATCGTAACGACATCGCCCGGCAGAACCTGTCCCGGATCATCCGCGCGATTGACGATGTAAGCGTTAGCGGGTTCTTCACGGAGCGGCTTGCAATCGCCGAACCCGTTGAGATACGCGATATTGCAGAGAGAATCTCCGACTTTTGCCTTTACGGTCCTCGCCATTCGTTTCCTTCCTTCTGATCTCTAACCTTTCTTCCACGCCCGTCCGTCGATCTTCGGGAACGTGATCTTGCACTTGCCGGGATCGATGTTCGTGACCTTCGCATAACCGTTCTCATCGAGAGTGCCTTCGGCGATCGTCTCGTTGTCGGGCAGCTCGACCCGGTAGCGCTCGCCGGCCATCGGCTGACCGTGCTCGTCCTTGAGCTTGACCTCGATCCACGACTTCTTGTCCTTGTTTTTCGGGGAATCGGGGTTATGCCACGGCTTGGTGTAGGTCGGCACCATTTCGGGCGGCGTCTGCCGGCGCTGGTTCTTGTAGGTCGGCGCCTCGCTTCCCGGATCGGCGTTGTCGGCGATCTCGGCCTCGTCCGGCTCGAGCGGCGGGACGCAGCTTCCGGGTGTCGGCGGCAACGCCGCGCCGCCGCTGTTGATCATCACCATCGTGCCGTTGATCTGCACGCCGGCGGCGTTGATCGTGACGAAGTTGCCGCCGACCTTGATCGTCAAGCCCGTCTGTGCGTCGAGCACGATCTTTTTGGCGCTGATCGTATAATCGCCCGAAACGTCCATCGCAAAATTGCCGCCGATCTTTTCGGACGAATTCCCGCCGATGTCGTGCGAATGCGACTCTTTGGTCTTGAAAGCCGCCTTGCCTTCGACCGTGCGGTGATAATCGCGTTTGACGCGCTCGATCTCGTCGCGTTCGATCAGGATATGCTCGTCGCGCTTGACGCGTTCGCGTTTGTCGCGCGTCACGATCAGGTGCCGGTCGTTCCCGATCAGCTCGCGCCGGTCATTGCGGATGCGTATGTCCTGATCCTTCTGGCCGTGAACGAAGATCTGCTCTTCGCCCTTCTTGTCCTCGAAGCGAAACTCGTTGAATCCTTGCCCGCCCTTTGACGAATTCGACTTGATCGTCGATTTGGTCTTTTCGTCCGGCAGCGTGTAGGGCGGCATCGTCGCGGGATTGTAGACGCAGCCGACGATGATCGGCCTGTCCGGATCGCCTTCGAGGAAGTTTATGACGACCTCCATTCCGATCCGCGGAATGAACATCGATCCCCATTTGTTGCCGGCCCAGATCTGCGCGACGCGCACCCAGCAGGAACTTGATTCGTTGTCCTTGCCATCGCGGTCCCAGAAGAACTGGACCTTCACGCGTCCGTATTTGTCGGTGAAGATCTCTTCGCCGGCCGGGCCGACGACGATCGCCGTCTGGCTGCCGTACACGATCGGTTTCGGGGTCGAACGCAACGGCCTGAACGGCGGCGCTCCCGAGCCGTACGGAATGCAGGTGAACTCGTTCGTGTACGGGTTCGCCGCACTCTCGCTCGAAACATACGCCGGGTTCTGTTCCGCGGTATGGACCGCCGTGGTTATGACGTACTGACCGTTGATCTCCTCGTTCGGATGGTTCGAAAGCGTGAACCGATGGCCGGGCGTGATCGCGCAGCAGTCCGAGCTCCCGTTTGCGGGGCAGACGCGCGAATCCATCATCTCGATCATGTTCTGCAGCGTGCGTTCACGGTCCGGAAATACCTTGTTCAACTCGCCGCCTTGCTCGCCGCCCGAAGGGTCGATTCCGTCGTACTTGCGTCCGTAGCCGCCCGGGTAGTCGTACATCTCCAGCTTGTGGCTTTCGCCGAACTGATGGATGCTCGTCTTTTCCATATCGAGACGGCTCGCGGGAAGCTGGAAGTTGTGGTCCCACAACGTGACCTTTCCGGTTTGGACGCGGTAGTCGTTCGCGAACCGGCTGATCGAACCGTAAAAATACTCCTCTTCGCCGATACGGTGATACTTGATCTGTCCTTTTGACGGCAGTTCCGCGTGCGACTGGGCGGTGTTCGCGAAGATCATCCGGTCCTTTCCGCCCGAATGCTCGAAATAATAAAAGATGCCCTCTTCTTCCATCAGCCGCGACGCGAACGCGAAATCGGTCTCGCGATACTGGACGCAGTAGTTGCGCGGCTCGAACGTTCCCTGAAGCTCGAACTTGACCTCGAACCCGGCGAAGATCTTCCGCAGGATATCGGGCACGGACATCTGCTGGAAGATCTGGCTCTGGCCCTTTTGCGTCAGCATCCAGACGTGCGGGACGATCGTGATCTTGTATTCGGTGAACCGCACGTCGCGTATGCCCTGCGCGAACTCGCTGACCATTCCCGAAAAGTCACGCGTCGCGCCGTCCTCCGACGTCACGCGGATCGTCACGCCTTGCCCGAGGAGCGAGTGCGGATCGATGACGGTCGGCTTGAACGACACCTCGTTCTCCTCGTGGAGCAGTTCGGCCTCGATCCGGAACAACTGCGACATCCCTTCCGTCGCCTTGAACCGGTTGAGCAGCACGTAGTCCTTCCCCAGCGGGGTCGCGATGCTGAGAACCCTGTTGTCCTGCGTTGTTGCCATTTTTCGATACCGTCCTTCCGCCGTGGCGGAAATCGAAGGCCGGGCCCGGCGCGCGGTCGCCCGCGCGCCTTCCGCCGGCCATCGTCAATGCACGTTCCTACTTGATGTCATAGGCGAACTTCTCGTCCGCGCCAACCGAAACGTGGACGCTCTTGATGCCCTCGCCGGCCGCCATCCGCGTCAGCACCTCGCCCGACATTTCGGGCAGGAGCGTTCCCGTCAGGATGTTGTAAACGTTGCGCGCGCCGCTGTCGACATCCGTGCAACGTTTCGCCACCGTATCGATGACGGTATCGTCGTAGGAAAATTGCGCACCGTGGTTGTCGAGGATCCGTTTCCGGATCTTGCCGAGCTGGAGCTTGATGATCAGCCGCAGGATATCGTCGGAGATCGGATAGTACGGGACCGTCACCATGCGTCCGAGCAGCGCCGGCTTGAAATGCTTGACGAGTTCCGGCCGGATCGCCTCGATGAGCCCGTCCGGTTCCGGTTTCGTGTCGGGATCGGCGCAGAGCTTCATTATCGTGTCGGTCCCGACGTTCGACGTCAGCAGGATGATCGTGTTCTTGAAATCGATCTCGCGGCCCTCGCCGTCCTCGAGCACGCCCTTGTCGAAAACCTGGAAGAAGAGCTCCATCACGTCCGGATGCGCCTTCTCGACCTCGTCGAGGAGGACGACCGCATACGGCTTGCGGCGGACGGCCTCGGTCAGGACGCCGCCCTCGCCGTAGCCAACGTATCCCGGAGGCGAACCCTTCAGCGACGACACCGTATGCGCCTCCTGGTACTCGCTCATATTGATCGAGATCAGATTGCGTTCGCCGCCGTAGAGCGTGTCGGCCAGCGCCAGCGCGGTTTCGGTCTTGCCGACGCCCGAAGTTCCGACGAGCAGGAAAACGCCGATCGGACGCTTCGGATCCGTGAGTCCGGCACGCGAGGTGCGGATGCGCTGCGAGATCGCCTCGAGCGCGTGGTCCTGCCCGAGAACGCGCTCGCCGAGCGTCTGCCGCAGGTTCAGGACGGCGTTGATCTCGTCGGCGACCATCTTGCCGATCGGGATGCCCGTCCAGCCCGAGATGATCTCGGCGACGGCCTGGCCGTTGACGACCGGCGCCATCAGCGGATTCTCGCCTTGGACCTGCTTCAGTTCGTCGTTGAACTTCTTGAGCTCGGCCTTGAGGAATTCGACGTCGATCGGTTTCGATTCTTCCGCCGTTTCAGACGGACCGCTTTCAGCCTCCGGCGGCGCTTCCGATCCGGCGTCCGCGACCGCCTCGTCAACCGGCTCTTCCGCGACCGCTTCGGCGGGTTTCGGATCGAGCCGCGACATCTCGAGCTTGATCCGTATGTTGCGGATCTTTTCGACAAGTTCCTTTTCCTTTTCCCATTGTTCGTTCAGCCTCGCGAGATTCTCTTCGGCCGAGGTCCGTTTCGTCCGCAGTTCGGCGAGGCGATCGGCGTGGTCGGCCCCGGTCACCTGCTCGCGCTCGAGCGAGTCGATCTCGTTCGTCAGCTGCTGGATCCGGCGCGTGGCGTCCTCGACCGGCGCCGGCGTCGCCCCCTGACCGATCGCGACCTTGGCGCAGGCCGTGTCGAGCACCGACACGGATTTGTCGGGAAGTTGACGACCGGTGATGTAGCGGTGCGAAAGCTTGACGCACTCGACGATGGCTTCGTCGAGGATCCGCACGCCGTGGTGGTTTTCCATGATCCCCGAGATGCCGCGCATCATCACGATCGCCTTCTCTTCGTCGGGCTCCTCGACCTTGACGACCTGGAACCGGCGAGCCAGCGCCGCGTCCTTTTCGAAGTACTTCTTGTATTCGGCCCACGTCGTCGCCGCGATCGTCCGCAACTCGCCGCGCGCCAGCGCCGGTTTCAACAGGTTCGCGGCGTCGTTCTGGCCGGCCTGTCCGCCCGCGCCGATCATCGTGTGCGCTTCGTCGATGAAAAGTATGATCGGCTGCGGCGATGCCTTGACCTCGTCGATGACCGATTTCAGACGGTTCTCGAATTCGCCCTTGACACCCGCTCCGGCCTGCAAAAGTCCGAGATCGAGAGTTCGGACGGCGACGTTCCTGAGCGGTTCGGGGACATCGCCCTGCGCGATCCGGAGCGCGAATCCCTCGACCACGGCGGTCTTGCCGACGCCCGCCTCGCCGGTCAGGATCGGATTGTTCTGCCGGCGCCGCGTGAGGATGTCGATCACTTGCCGGATCTCGAAATCGCGCCCGAGGATCGGATCGATCTTTCCCGCGTGCGCTTTGGCCGTCAGGTCCTCGGTATATTGATCAAGCGCCTTCTTCTTTCCCGGGACTCCGGGCGCGACCGGCGCGCCGCCCGATACGCCGCCGGTTTCGCCGAGCGCCATCGCTTCGCGCGCTTCGTCGGAATCGGCCGTGATGTCGGCGAGTTTCGCGGTCAGCGTTTCGACCGACATATGGCTGAATTCGCGCGAGATGTCGCGGGCGATTCGCGCCGTCCCGTCGTTCGACAGCAGCGCCAGGATCAGATGACCGCTCCGCACGCGCGCCTCGCCGAAATCGACGGACGCCAAGAGCCACGCATCCTGGAACCAGCGCGGCAGGCGGTCGGAAAGTCCCGGAGTTCGCGTGTTGCCGCTTTTCAGGCGGTTCAGAGCGAGTTCGACATCCTTTGTCAGGCGATCGACGCTGATCTCGAAATGCCGGCAAAGCTTGTGGAGATCGGTATTCTCCTGTTCGAGCAGTTTCGCCAGAATATGCTCGATCTCAACGTCGTAATTGGTTCGGGAATGACAAAGACCGGCCGCGCCTTCAAGCGCGTCGCGACACGTATCGTTGAGACGACCGACAAGCGATTTCAAATTCACGTTCATATCCTTACTCCTTTGCTTTCTAACATAAACTAATTCGCGACCTGCAGCACGACCTGATCGTCATCCGCAGCGAACGGCTTGGTCTTGAGGAAGGACGTCCAGCCGAGGTGCGGACGGCGTTTGGCGCGCGTCGTCAAAACCGTGCCCGGAACCTCCTTCTTTTTCAAAATGAGGCGGACGTCAAAGTCGAACTCCGTCCCGTTCATGAACTTGATGATCGCCTTCATCGGCTTGTACGCCGTGCCGATCGGCAGGAACGCCTGAAACTGCGCGAACGACAAGGGGCCGAGCACGATTCGAACCTTCGATTGCTGATCCCAGACGCGCGTTCCGGCGATCGCCGTCCGACCGAGCGCGCTGTTCGCTTGCCCGAGACGCGTGATGCTCGCCTTGTCCAGATCCAACCATTGACCGAAAAACTGCAGGACTTTTGCGTTGACCCGAAAGTAATCGCTAATGATGTTTCCAAGCGCCACCGCCGAATGCGGCTTCTGGGCAATCAGTCCGGTGTACGGCAGCAACGATTCGTCGACGATGTCCATCCGTCCACGCAGACCGCGAGTGCCAAGGCCCGCGACGTCGAAAAGGTACTCGGTGAAATCGTCGGTGCCGCGCTCGTATTTGACCGGAAACCTGTATTTCTCCCACGCCCGGAAAAACAGCGAAACGGAGCGGTGGGTGAAGATGTCGAGAAACATCCACATCGCGGTGTCGCGATACCGCGCCCGGTCCATCAACAGTTCCGTGTAATGGATCGGCATCACGCCGTTGACTCCGACCATCCCCATGAAGTTGACGAACATCTCGCGCTTTTCGCGCTCGGTGAGTTCGTCGAACGACGACTTCAGATCGTGGATCTCGCTTGCGGGAAAGAAAAGTCCGAGCCGCGAGCGGAATCGAACGACCTCTTCGTCCGGCAATGCGTCGCCGCCGACCGGTTTGCGCTCGGGATTGATCTTCTCAAGCAGCCTGACGGCCTGGAAGAAATCGAACCGATAGGGTTCGTCGGCAATTTCCTGATTTAGCGGAACGAATTCCATCTCGGATCTCGGATTTGTGATTTGGGATTTCGCGGCCCGACCTGCCATTCGAAAATCGCAAACTACAAAAGCGTCTGCTCTCCGGTCCGGGCCGGAAAGATCTTCACGTCCTCCTCGCGCTGTTCGGTGCGGAGGACCATCTGGTTGAACGAGTTCAGCGACGAATAGAGCCCGAAGAACCGCTCGAGAACGCAGGCGAAAAGGAACATCCCGCTCCCGACGAACTGTTCCTCGTCAAACGTCACCGTCGTTTCGAGCCCCCGCACGAAGCCCGCGCCGATATTCTCGCCAATCCGCCGAACGACCTTCTTCGACTCGATCCCGGTAATTCCAAGAATCTGCTTTCGGGTCGCCGACGAATCATCGAAATTGTAAAGATGCAGGATCTCCTGCAGCGCCTCCGGCTTTCCGCCGGCGCTTTCGACGATCGAGAGATAATTCAGATTAAGGTGCGATATCAAACGCCATTGGAGCGAACGCCGCCGGGCCGGCCGGATCGTTTCGGTCGGCTTCGTCAAGCATCTTGCCTTTGAGATCAGGCCGCTGCCTTCGACCTCGAAATCGCCCTCGCGGCCGCCGAACGGCAGTTTCGCCGGGAGATCGCGGTTCGTACAGGTCGTTCTGACATTGATCACCTCAACCGCCGGGACACGCGGGTTGAAGTTCATATCGACGAGCGACAGGTACATTTCGGTGCCCTCGTCCTCGTCGCGCTGCGAATCGCGCCGCGTCGCGTACCAAAAGCTCTTCTCCATCTGTTCGCCGTACGCGTGGCGCAGCGAATAGAACGGCGAGAATTCGCGCGTGGTATTCGTCTTCGGATCCGAGGTCAGCACGTCGTCGATCGAATAGACCTCGGTCGTCAACTGGCGGTGAACATCTGGGACGACGTGATACTCGTACTTCTGCTGCGAAAGATAGATCGGATCGGCGAGCCGGTTGAACAAATTGATGATCGGCGTGCAGCCGAGCTTGAACGTGTCGGCCGTGACCGGCGCTTTCGGCGGAACGACATCCTTGAGATGGATGATGAGATCGAAATGGCTTCCGAACTTCGACCCGATCGCCCGATCGAGCCCAAAGACGTCAAAGAAAAGGAACTTGTACGGGAAAGCGAAATACTCCGTCAGAAGCCGGTAGCCCGGAAACGACCGCTTGGTGTAGGGAAGCAGCGCCTCGTCTTCGGCGAAACCGACCTGGCGGATCGATTCCTTCGCCGGGACGAAGATCGGATCCGGGAGCTTGAGCTGAATGTTCGAGAGCGTCTTCAGAGATTTGCTCGTCAGCGGCGTGTCGCGCGGCCTGAATTCCACCGATGTCGCGTTATTGAAAAGAAGTTCGTAGAGCGGAAAGATCAGTTGCGGATCGCCGTTGATGTAGAACCGCAGAGCCTTTGGCGGCTCACCGGTGTCACCGACGCGCATCTCGTGCAGATTCGCGTTGCCGAAGCACCGCATCGAGATCTTCACGTACGCCTCGCTGAACCGGCCGCGGCCGTCCTTCGGCGCCGGCGATTCAAGCGATGCAGACAGGATCTCGATCGGAAAAAGCGAAACATCGTATCCGGTCCGGAACTGGCACGGCGTCCCGTCGACCGGCCGCGAGTTGAGCCGCGCGCCGCGTTCGAGCCGCTGCACGGCGGTCAGTTTGTCATTCGGCGAACCGAACGAGAACTGCGCCACCGCCATTGCCGGGATCGGTGCGAGATAATGCGGATAAACGACGTTGATGAACGATTCCGTGATCTCGGGAATCTCGTCGTCCAATTTGAGCGATATGCGCGCCGCAAGAAACGCGAAGGCCTCGATGATGCGCTCGACGTGCGGATCCTCGATCTTTTCTTCTTCGAGCTGAAGCCGCGCCGCGATCTTCGGGTACTTGCGCGCGAACTCCGCGCCCATCCGCCGAAGGAAGATGAGCTCGCGTTCATAGAAACCGAGGAGTTCGTCTCGCATAGCCCTATTTTATCGATATTTCAAGCAAATATTAAACTTAGGATCACCTCTCGCGAACCTCGAAATCGCCGCTTCCGAGTTGAAGGACGGTATCGAAGGCTACCGGTTCCGGCGTCGGTTCGATGTCGAGCCGCGCCTCGATCCGGAATTTCAGCGACCGATCGACGTTGCTCACCGGTTCGAGCGTGACGCGGACATCCAGAAATCGCGGTTCGAAAAGCCGGATCGCATTCTCGATCGCTTTCGCGAGCCGCTTCTGTTCGCTTTGGTTCTTGGCGCTGAGCCCCGTGATGTCGGGCAAACCGTATGTCAGCACCGACTTCTTGATCTCCTGAAGCCGCTCGTCGATCTCGACGTGGACCGTCCGCGTGTTGAGCAGCCACTCCAGATCGCGCCGGACCGAGAGCTTCAGCTCACGCAGAGATTTCGAGCGCGATTTCGGCGCCTCGCGCGAGACGTCCGGCTCAAAATCGAGCAGGCGGTCAAGCACGGACGGCGTGATGCGGATCTCGTTGTCCGTTCGCGGCATCAGGAAAAGATAAATGTACCGTCACCCCGATACCGGATGACGGTACAACTGTTTGACCCTTTGGTATCGGATGCCGCCCGATCGCTCCGGCGGCACCGCTCGATTGACTAGGCGCCCGAACCTTCGACCTTCTTGATGTCGTAGCTCGTCGTGTTGGTCAGCGCAACCGAACCATCCGGCTTCTGCTGGAAGTACTCGAAGGTGATGTTCGTAAAGTTGAACGAGATCTGTTCCATCGGAAGGATCGTACTTCCGTTGCTTCCGCCCGTCTGGAACGATGAGATCACGATGTCGCCGAACGTCACTTTCAGGTACGTGTACGGATTGCCGTCGCCACCCGTCTTGCGGCAGCTCAGGATCGCCTGCGGGATATGGTTGCCCTTTGCGCAGGCAAGGAAGAGCTGCGGAGACGCTTTGCCGTTCTGAACGACGAAGTGAAAGTCCTGAAGGCTCACTTTGCCGACGCCGAGACCAGTACCCTGAACCGCCGAACCGGAGTTGTTGGCTCCGAACGACCAGGATTCGATCTGCATCTGCTTTTCAAAGCCCACGGCGTCCGCTTCGCCTTCAATTGTGTCGATCTTCAAATAATAATCAGCTTGTGCCATATTCTTGCTCCTTTCAAACTCCTTGAAACAGGGACCGCATCAACGAAGCTCGAGGCGATCCGTTCCTTCCATTGTTTATCAATTATTCCGAGTCCTACCGCTCGCTTCGTAGGTAAGACGCGACAACCCGCAGCTTTTGCGGAAAAGGCGAAACATTTTCGCGTTCCGCCTCATCCGAATTACTTGGCCGGCGGCGGAAGTTCGGCAACCAGCCGCAGCGAAACCGACAGTTCGTCCAACTGGAAGTGCGGCCGCAGGAACGCGACGGCACGGTAACAGCCGGGCTTGCCGGGAATCTCCGAAACGTCGATCCGCGCTTCGCGAAGGGGATATTTCGCCTTCTGCGCCGCGGGCGCGACGTCGTTTTCGAGAACGTACTTGCTGATCCATCGATTGAGGAAGATCTCCGCTTCCTTGCGCGACATAAATGATCCGATCTTGTCGCGCATCATCGACTTCAGATAATGAGCGAATCGCGAAACCGCGAAGATGTACTGCAGCTGCGACGACAGCCGCGCATTGGCATTGGCCGAGTCCGTGTCGTACTTTTTCGCCTTGTTGCACGATTGGGTCGCAAAGAACGCGGCATAGTCGGTTCCCTTGCAATGAACGAGCGGGATGAAACCGTTGTCCGAGAACTCCTTCTCACGACGGTCCGTGATCGCGACCTCGGTCGGGCATTTCATCGCCACCTCGCCCTCGTCCGTCTCGAACGTGTGCGTCGGCAAGCCGTCGACGAGTCCGCCGCCTTCGACGCCGCGGATCGCGACGCACCATCCGTGCATCGAGAACGCTTCGGTCAAGCGGGTCGCCATCGAATACGCCGCGTTCGTCCACAGATATTTCTTATGGTCGCGGCCGTCGACGTCTTCCTCGAAGTTGAACGATTCGGTCGGCTTCGTCGCCGCGCCGTACGGGACGCGCCCGAGGACGTGCGGCAAGGTCAGGCCGACATATCGTGAATCTTCCGACTCGCGGAAACTGCGCCATTTGGCGTACATCGTCGTATCGAAGATCTTCGAGATGTCGCGAACGTCGGTCATCTGCGAGAACTCGTCCCATCCGAACATATCGGCCGAAGCCGCGCTGATGAACGGCGCGTGGGCCGCTGCCGCGACCTGCGAGAGGCTTTCGAGCAGCGCCAGGTCCTGCGGATGATTGCCGAACTCGTAATCGCCGATCAGCGCTCCATACGGGGCGCCGCCGAACGTGCCGTATTCGTCCTCGTAGATCTTTTTGAAGAGCGCCGATTGATCGAACTCGAGCGCCCGCTCGAAGTCTTTCAAGAGCTCCTTTTTCGTCGCGTGCATCACGCGGATCTTGAGCTGCGGACCCGTCAGACTGTTCTTGACGAGATAGTGCAGCCCGCGCCACGAACCCTCGAGTTTCTGAAACTCCTCGTGGTGCATCACTTCGTTGAGCTGCGCGGAAATGAGGCGGTCGATCTCGGCGATGCGCGCGTTGATCGCGACGTCCATATTCTTGGACATCGTCAATTCGCCGCTCATCACCTGATTGACGAACTCGCCGATCATGTCCTTCGCCTGCTCACGCTGGTAATCGTCACGCGCCAGACGGCCTTCGGTCAGGATCTGGTCGAGTAGACTAACTTCCTGTACTTGCTCTTGTACTTGAGCTTCCTGTTTTGCTTTGTCAGCCATCGCTTATTCCTCCTTTCCGAGTCCGAGCTGATCGCTCAGTTCTTTCTGCTTGCCGCTATCGCCGATGATATCGTTCAGCATATTTTCGAGCTTTTCATTGCCGTCCATCTTCGAGCGCAGATCAGAGAGTTTCTGACGCGCTTCGACGAGCTTCCGCAGCGGTTCGATCTGCTGGACCACATTGTCCGGCTCGAAGTCCTCGATATTGCTGAACTTCAGATCGACTCCAACCTTGCTGCCGTCTTCCTGCATCTTGTTGTCAACGGTGAACGCGACGCGCGGCTTCATGCCGGCCAGGACCTGGTTGAAGTTGTCGGGGTCGATCTCGACGAACTTGCGGTTCTTGATCGCCGGGAGAGGCTCTTCCGGTTTGCCCACAAAATCGCCCATCACGCCAATGACGAACGGCAGTTCCTTAAGTTCGATCGCTCCGCCAACTTCCACATCGTAGGTGATCTGGACTCGCGGGGGGCGAACACGGTCAATTTTATGTTGTATGCTCTCTTTACTTGGCATTGTTGCTGCTCCTTTTCGTTTTATTGATCTGCGTTACCTTTCCTGAATAACTTATTGACCCGTCGAATCCGGAAGGTTCGTATTGAAACCAAGCGTCTGACGGATGTTGTAGATCACCGTTTCATCTTTGATGACGTCCTGAAGCCAAACTTCAAACGGCATATTCCCCCATTTCACGGCGCGCCCGACGATATACGAGATCGGACTGTGGGGCTCGTTCTTCTTGAACCAATCGGAAACGTCCGCAAGCCGCTTTAGCGCATCCTGCCGGTTCTGAATCGCACCGCTCGCGACCGCCGGCCCCTTGACCGTCACGGCGCCGTCCGCGGCTTCGACCGATTCCTCGACGGCTTCTTCAGCGGCATCAGGCTCTTCCTGCCGTTTGTCCTCGAGAATCTTCTTGACCAACGAATGAACCTCGTCGAGCGACTTTTTCAGATTATTGGTCGCCGGCGCCTGGTTCAGGTCGTATTTCGCCTCGATCACACCGTTAAGTTCATTATACGCCGTCCAGCATTCTCCGATAAGAAAATTCAGCTCTTCGCAAAAAGCCCGGCGCGTTTGCGACAGCTCGGCTCGCCATTTGTTTGCCGTGACGCGGTTCTCGCGTTCGGCCTGGGCGCGCAATTCGTTGAACTTCGCCTGCTCGGCGGTGTCGTACGAATCGATGTTCTCGGGGATATCGAACCGTTTCGAGTCTTCGTAATCAGTAAAACTGTAGCCCGCGTAGCCCGTGATCTTCGCCTGCTTCAGCGCAAACGCCGACTGTTGCTCCATCCAAGCAAGGGCGTTCGCACGGCCCTCCATGTCGCCCTCGTCGATGACCGGGTGCATCGTGTCCCAAAAGCTCTCTTGTAGCCGCGACAGCATCCGGAGCGCGTCGCGCAGGCCCACGAACCCGTGCTCCTTGACGAGCGCCTCGGCGAACCATGCGGCGACTTGAAGATCCTTCGAGTCCTTCTCGATCGCCGCCGACGCGAGGGTGATGACCTTCTTGAAATCCGCGACCTTGAGCTCGGTCTGCCATTCTCCCTGATTGAGAACCTCGTCCGCGCGGCGCGCTTCCGCGATCTCGTCGTAGAGGCCCGAATAGCGAAGATACTCGCCCGACGGGCTGTCTTCGGAGATCGGCGTCAACAATGCGTCAAGATCGATGACCGGCGGTTTGGGTTGGATGTCAGCCATAAGAATTCCTCCGATTGATCGGGTCGTGGATCATTCGCGCACGAACTCGATTGTTTCGATGTCTACGATCGGCACGTGCTCCTCGCCAACGGCAAAGATCTTCATACCCTCGCCGCCGTAAATCTCGGCGCCGATGTCGCGCCAATCGGTCACGCGGCCGAGGCGGACATTCTCGTCGTCGGCCTTCCACGATTCGTTGTAAAGCGCCGGGACAAAGACCTCGCCATTCGTCCCGTTGCTGGTTTCAAGCTTCGCCTGCGTCCAGAAATTGTCGCGCAGCGACTTGCGCGGAAAAAACTCGATCCGCTCGATCTGCTCGAACGGGACCCAGACGTAGCTGTCCTTGATGATCACTTCGAGGATCGACGAGGTCAGATCGTTGTAGTCCCGAAAGTCTCCGGTCTCCTTGCCGTTGACCTTGCAGGCGAACGCCGGCCGCATCTCTTCCGCCTTGTCCAGGATCTCGCGCGCTTCGGCGGGTTTGCCTTCGCGGAGACGGTTAGCTGCCGTCAGCAGTCCGTAGACATAGTCCGGCGGAGACTCAAGAAACTCGGGCTTCGCGCCGCGCGCGAAATGATCGGCACGTTTCTTTTCGGCCTCGACGCATTGCCGGTAGATGAGCGAACCGACCATCGCCGTCGTGTCCTGATGGCCGATAACATCGAGCTGCCGCATCGCGCGGTCCCAATCGCCCGCGAAGCAGCTCAGTTCGAACAGAAAGATGCGCGCCGAATAATCGGTCGGGTTGGTCTTGACGAATGCGAGCGCGGCCTCGATCGCGCCCTTCAGATTCCCGGATTCAACGAGACTTTTCGCTTCGTTCATTTCTCACCTCAATATGTTTTCCGGCGCCCGCAGTTTATAGATCGCCCGGTCGAACGGATCGACGCCCGACGGCGTAACCTTCGCCTCGAGGATCTTGCCGCTCTTCAGCCGGTACGAAAGCTTGTACGAGTTGTCGGACTGTTTCTGCGCGCCGGCGGCCAGCATAAATCTGAACAATCCCCACGGCCCGAGGAACGATTTCTCATCGCCCGACGACTGTTTGCTCGCAGTATTCGACGAAGTATTGACGGATGACGAAGAAGTATTTGCCGAAGTCGTTCCCGAAGTCGACGTCGTCGCGCCTGACGAGATGGACTTTATGATGACCCCGCTTCCGCCGCCGCTCGCGGCCGGAAAATCGATCGGCGCCGATGGCTTGTCGACCGACGAGATCGCGACACCGTCGATGGTTATCTCAACGACGGCCTCGTTCGGATTCGAAAGCTCGAAGTTGTAGGTGAATTTGACGTCGTCGCCCTTGCTGAACAGCGACTGCCTGAGCGTCAACGCCTTGTTCAGATACTCGACGAACTCCGGACTGAACGGCGCGTTGGCCGGATCCTTCAGTTTCAGCTGACCCGGCGTGCCGTCGAAATAGCGCTTCAGTTTCTCGTCGTAGAACTTCGTCAGGCCCTTGCCTTTGGCGAAATACTCGCGCAGGTTGGCGAAATCGGCATTGCTTTCGGATTCCTCGAACGGATAGCCCACCTCGGCCTTGCGGGCGATCGGAACGACCTCGAGTTTCCATTGTTCCGCCAGCTGCTTGATCGTGTCCGCCCCGAAAAGCGCCTTCAGATTGTCGAGCGGCTGCTTGAGCAGATCAGCGATGAACGGCAGGTCCTTGGTGAACGACTTGGTGGAATTGTTGACCGCCGTCGTCGCGTTCGTCAGGTTCAATTCCTTGTTCCGCTCTTCCTCGGGTTTCGCCGTCAGTTCGGCGATCCGGTTGTCGTCGACGATCGTGCTGTACTTGCCCGAAACGGTCTCGAGCGTCGCCGCGTATTCGTCGATGGGCGCCTTCTTGTCCTTGCTGTCGGTCCGCACGAACGTCGATAGCGGCAGGAAATCGCGGACGACCTGCGAATCGGCGCCGGTCGTCGGCATCTGCTCCGAGCTGAACCAACTCATTATCGAATCCCACCAGCCTTTCGGCGGCGCGCTCGCGAGGTTCGTGTTCTTCGATATCTCGGCCAGCAGGATCTTGATCGGCGAACTCGCCGACGACAGCGCGGCGAGCGCGTCTTTTGCCGAAACCTTGCCTTGGTCGGTCGTGTTCTCTTTGCGGAACGGTTTGACCTTTATGCCCTTTGCGAAATTCTTCCAGTGATCGGAGTAATCGCGGAAATAACGGTCGCGGATCTTCCCGGCCTGCGGCGACTCGATCGCCTCGACCGTCTTTTGAACGCCATCGCATTTTTCTTCCGCGACCCAATCGCAACCATTGAGCTCGGTTCCGGCAAGCGCGATCGCCTTCTCCATCTCCTTGAAACCCTCGATGGTGAACGCGCCCGGAACCGTGTAGCTGCCCTCGACGATGCCGGTGACGCTGCCTTCACGTTGGAGTATCGCATCGACCGACATTATGGTCTTGGCGTCGACGGTCTTCGAGATCTCGGTCACCTTGCGGCGATAGTAGCGCTGTTCGGGCGGGAAAGCCTTCAATTTCTCGCGGACCTGGGTGACCAGATTGGCCGTCGGCTGGAACCGCGGAAAGCGGTCGTCGCCCTCGATGCGGTCGACCTGCCGCGCGTAGAACTTGAGCTGGTTCTCGGCGTCGTCGCGCAGGCTTTCGGGCAGCTTCGAGGCTTCGAACCAATAATTCTTGAGAACATTGTAAACGTCGGTCTCGTTGGCCTTGTCCTGATAATTCGGCGTCAGCATCAGGTAGGCCTTGAGCAGATCGTAGTTCTTGCCTAGAAAATCCTCTTCCTCGGTCGAAAGCTGTTTAGGGTTCTTGACCGGAGGACTGGCGACGAATTTCCGCATATCCTCTTCCATCTTGCGCCGCGCGGGCTCCATGAACCGGCGGCTGACGGCGGTGTAGTAGATTGGAAGCGCGCGTTTCTTGTAGATCTCGTTGCCGGAGTAAAGGCCCATCCGCAGATAGAACGGAGGCCCGTTTCGATCATAGTCGTCGAGCTTGACCATCCAGCCCCGAAGATTCTCGAGCGCCGTGATCTCGGCCGAGGATTCGTCGGCGTTCTTTGTCAGCGGATCGCGGTTGACGTCGGCCTTCGCGTTGTTCATCACCGCCAGCGCGCGGTCTGAAACGATATCGACCAGCTGTTTGTTATTGGCCGCCGAAACGCCGGAAAGGATCAACAGAACGAGCGTCAGCGCGGCGCCGAGGATCGTCAGCAGCCAGCCGAAGATCGGCGGCCTCTGGCGCTGCTGCTGGAACGTGCGGACGAGGTCCGTGTCGCGCAGGATGACATCGCGGAAGAGCTTTTCGACGAAATACGTCCGGCCGACGGTTCGCGGCGCATCGTCGGCGGCTCGCGCGGACGGCGTGGCGGTGAAATAAAAGCCGCGGAAGAACGGGTTCTCGGTAAACGGGTTCGGACGGAAAAGCGCCGTCACGAACGCCCCGAGTTTGCGGCGCGCGGCACCGAAATGAAGCGGGAAATTAAATATCCGGAGCTGACGGACGGGCGGAAACGGAGCACTGAGCCGCATCAGCCGCCGCTTCATCACCGAATCGTGAAGCAGGGCGAACTCCTCGTCGAACATTGTGTGGGCCGCCTCGCTTTTCTCAAGCGGGATCGTCGCGCCCCACACGAGCGTTTCGCCTTCCTTTTTCGATGTCGAGAAGGAGTCCTGAAATCCTTCGATCGCGTCGGCGTGGTTGAAGACGAGATAGACCGGGAAGCGGACCTTTAGCCGCTGCATCGTCTCGTCGAGCCGCGCCCTCATCACCTTCGCGATCTCTTCGATCTCGCGCTCGTCCGCGCCGAGGATCTTATCGGTGTTCGCGAACAGTATGACGCCGTCAAGCGGCCGGTTCGGACGCGACTTGCGGATCGTCTCGACGATCGCCGCCCACTCGTCGGCGTTGCCGCCTTCCGTCTGGAACTGTCCGGCGGTATCGATAAAGACCGCCTCGCTCGTGACCTTCCATTCCGAGCCCTTCGTCGGCCGGATTACCTTCAGTTCCGATTGGCGCTGGCTCGGAAGCGTTTGAAAATTGAGATTCGAGCCGACGACGACCGACGATTTTCCGGCCTTCGGAATTCCCGCAACGAGATACCACGGAAGCGAATACAGCGGATCCTCGCCGGCTCCGCCGAGATTTGATGCCTTGAGGAACTTGACGACCTCTTCAGCGCCCTGCGCCTGTTCGCCGCCGGCCGCGGGCGTCGCAAGCGGCTGCGGCTTCTCGGCTGCCGGCGCGGTCGTCTCTTTGGCGGCCGCCTTTTCCTCAGCCTCTTTCTTCGCGGCCTCTTCCTTCTTTTTGGAGCGGCGCGAAACGACGTATCCGGCGATAAGCGTGAACGGCAGCGTCAGCAGCAGGACGACGATGACCATGATCCGCGTGTTCACGGGCAGGCCAAGCTTGGACCCGCCAAACCACGTCAAAAACCCGACGATGCCGTAAAACGACATCAGGCCGCCGATACCGAAGGCGAACTTGAGTTGTTGTACGTGCCACGAATTCATATTCCGATCTCCGTCAGAACGGCAGTTTCTTCATCGCTTCGCTCAGGAAGAATGACGTCATCACGAACATTATCAGGTAAATGATGAACGCGAACCCGAGACCACCAAGGGCCGTGACCTTCGCCCACGCCGGCATATTCCTCGGTTTCGGCGGTTCGGGTTGATCGTCCGCGAGCCAGTGCGGCGACAATTCCGTCGGACGTATCTTTCCGGCCTTCACCAACGCATTCGCCGTCTGTTGCATGATCGCCAGCAAACGGTCTTTTTCATAGACCGCGTAGCGTCCCTTGAAACCGAGCAGCATACAAACGTAATAGACCTCGACCGCGTCGGCCGTGACGTCGATCTGTTTGAGCATCGCCGCGAGCTTCTCGAAAAACTTGTTGCCGGCAAGCTGCTCGCCGAAATACTCGAGCTGCAACGGGTACTTTTCCCACTCTTCCTTGAGATGGAAATTGTTCGTCAGGACCGTTTCGTCAACGAACGAGGCAAGACCGAACTTCGCGACCTGAATGATCTTGCTGCTGAACCGATACCGTTCGGCGCGGTTCTCGAATTCCTCGAGCAACGAAGCTATCTTCGGGCGCAGGTCCATCGACGGCTGCACGATCCCGGCCTTCAGTCGAAGGATCAGATCGAACACCGGCCCGGCAAAAGCGACCAGATCGTTCTTGTTGCTTCGGTCAGACATAACAATTTTGGATTTGTGATTTGTGAATTTGGATCTTTCCGGGATTTGATTCGAGCCAAATCCCAAATCAGATATCCCAAATCCCAAATCGCATCACGGTTTCACCGCGTACATTTCCAACTGCTCGTCCGGGATCTCGTCCGGGACGTAAACCGCTATCACTTTCGAGCCCTTGATGCCGTCCCAATACGGGCCGATAGTGTCGAGCATGAAATATCTGAATCCGACGCGCGTCGGGATCGGCGCCGGCGGCGGACTGGCGTGGGTCAGCACAACACCCGGGAGGGCCGACCCGATGATCGTATCGATGACATCGCGCGAACCGATCTTCAGAACGCGCGGGACGCCCTCGATGAGCTTCGATTCCGGCATCTGCGCGCGGACCGCGAGATAGAAGCCGGCCTCTTTCAACAAACGCTCGTCCTCGATGCGGCCGATGTACAGCGTTTCCCGCGTCTTTTCGAGCGGGATCGGAACGCAACGGCTCGGGATCACCGTCTCGAGCAATTCCTTGAGCTGCATCGAAAGGTTGAAGAAGGTGAAATGAAGATCGTCGTGATCGTATTTGACGATATCCCGCGGATAGAGCTCGGTCGAGAATGTCATCAACTTGCCGACGATGCCGGCCATCTCGAGATAGAGCTTTTCAGGATGAAGGACCGGCGACCGGAAGAAATGAGCCATCGTCGGGATCGCCGAATTGATCGTATGAAGCAACCAGAAGACGGCGACCTCGGAGGTCGTGAAATCGGCCAGCGATGCGTTTCGCTGCCGGCGCTGTTCGCCGAGCGATCCGCTCTTCGTATTCAGGATCTCGACAAGTTGCCGGAGCATATTCACGAGCCACGGCGATGACGACGATTTGAGCGTCGCGGGGATGAAATCCTCGTTGATCTGCAGTTGTCCGGTCGGCGTTCGTTTGAGCTCCGCGATCTTCATCGACGTGAACCCGTCGCGGACCTCGTCGTCGAATATGATCCGCAGATTGCTTTTCGCGTACGCAAGCATCTGCTCGTTGGTTCCCGAAGTCTCGTCCTTGACCGCTATTCCTTCTTGCAGGAACCGCACGTTCGAGGTCGCTTTCGCCCCGTTCTGCTGGAAATTCGCCTCGCCGGTCTTTTTCGCGGGGATCGCGAGATGCACGCCGAGCTTTTCGGCTTCAGGGTGGAAATGATCCCCGACCGGCCGCAGATCCGGAACCGCCTCCGCATCCGGGACATTTACCATCAATCCGTCCGGCATTACGGCGTGGCAACTGATTATCTGAAAATTTCCGTTGGCGACCGCCTCGCGGTTGATCTGCAAATCGAGAACCCCGTACTCGTACGGCATCATCGAGCGGACGCGCGAATTAAGGAACTCCTCGTAGTAGTTATCCCATTGTTGGAAGTGATGCGGCGTCAGCAGCATCCCTTCGTTCCAGACTATCTTGCGGTACTTGCTCATATTCCGGACAGAGCCTAATGGTAAAACGTAAGTTCAAATTAGTAAACAGCTTATCCGAACGAATCAAACGGACGGCAAAGCGCCGCCGGTCAAGGCGGAGAAAAATTCTGCCATCCATTGCTCGCCCGTTTTCTCGGGAAACCTATCTGGGTTTCTCTCACTCCATTCTAACGCTAAAACAAGCGGAATGAAATCGACCCCCACGATCGAGCGCGTTTGCCCGACCCGGCGAAGCGGTTTCGAGACCTTGATCGGAGGCTCGATAGGCCGCAGATTCTCGACCCTCGGATCCGAACAGTTCGCCGGCGGCGAACTTACAAGGTATTCGCGGCACGCGACGGGCCGCTCGTGATGGATCGAACAGGATTCGGCCTCGAGGAACGGGCACGCCACGCCGAGACGGAAGTAATCGACGATCAACTGCTCGCGTTCGCGCGGCCCAAGTTCGAGAATCCCATTCAGGCGCTCGAAGATACCGGCTTCGGCGACGCGTTCGACGGCGGCTTTGAACCGCGCCCGGACCGCATCGCGCCGCTCGGGCTCCATCTCATCGACCAGGTCCGCAATGTAATGCGCCTCGATCTCGGCCAGCGGCACCATTTGCCGGCAGCAGGCCCCGCAACCGGCCGCGCACGACACGGTCTCGCCCTTCGAGGCCGCATTGTCGATTCCCATCTGAACGAAGGAACCTGCCATCTGCTGAAAGACCGGCAGCATGCGCTGCGGTTTGATCGGCCTGGCCGGAACCGTCATCTCCATTTTCAGCGGCGTGCCGCCGACGTTTAGCGTCACGTTCCCGGTCACCCACTCGTCTGGTTTTTTCATTTTTAGAAAGTCACCGGCTCTGCGTTGACGCCGAAGTCCTTCGGATTTTGCATAATCGCGCCAATGACGATGAACCTGAGCGCGAAATCGTAGGCCGCTTCGCTGATCTTGTCGTTCTTGCGCAGGAACCAGATCGTCCGGATCTCTCGCGGATCGGCATCGCCGATCTTCGACCGCGGAATCCCCTCGAGAATGCTCTGCAGCGATCGGCCGGAATTGCTCTCGCGCCTCGGATAGTCGGCCATTATCAGGAGATTGTCGTCGGCCAGACTGTTCCCGAGCGAGATCCGAAGATCGCTCAGAAACGGCAGCATCGAACGCGCGGTCGCCACCGGATCGCCCTGCCGGTTGCCGATCTTCGTGAGCGCCGCCGCCGCCAAAAACTGCGGCTTCAATCCTTGGGTCGACGCCATCGATTCAAACTGCGATTTGTTCGAGCGCACCGCACTGAGATTGGACGCGAGCGCTCCCGAGCCCTTGAATTGCGCGAGCCGGCCTTTTACGATCTCGACCTGCGGCGTCGTCAGAAACGCATTCGGGTCGCTCAAGGCGATCGCCCGCAGAAACTTCGCGGCGTGCTGTTCGATGAGACGCGAATCGTCCGACATCGGCGTCGGGCTCGTTGTGGTCGGCCCCGAGTTGCGATTCTCAAACGTGGTCGGCTCGGGCGTCGGCCGATCCGGGGTTTCGGAATCTTCAGGAGTCGGAAACGGGGTTCGTGGCCCGTCGTTGACGACGTCCTTTCCCCGATCGCCGTTCGTGAGGTAGATCACGCCGCCGCCGCAAACGAGAATCAAGATAACGAGCACCGGCGCGACGATGAAAATAACCGTCGGAATTGAGGCCGGCGCCTGTTCGACAACGGCATCGGTCTTTCGGCGCCGTCGGGTTGCGACCTCGGGCGCGATGATCTCGGCCGAGATGTCGATGCCGCCGCCGAGCACGATCCGATCGCCGTCACGGATCGGAACCGGTTCCGTCAGCTGCGTGCCGTTTACGGTCGATCCGTTGCTCGACCCGCAATCCGAGGCGACGAAAACATCTCCGAAACGATCTATCTTGAGATGCGTCCGCGACAAACGCGAATCGGAGATCGTCACGTCGTTCCCGGGCTGGCGTCCGATGGTAAAGTGAGACGAATCGACCGCCACGCGGCGCTCGCGTCCCGTTTCGTCGCGGAAATTAAGCCAAAGCTCGGTCATCTCTTATTGCGTGTAGGTCGAGAGCGGACGGTTCGGGACGCCGAAATCCTGCGGGTTCTCGCCGATGATCGCGGCGGCGAAGAACTTCGGCACGTACCTGATGTTCTCGCCTTTGAACTGCTCGCCCGAGCGCCCCTCGAGAATTTCCTTGTTCGCCGTCAGCGTCCAAAAACTTCGGTTCTCGCCGACAGCGTTTGTGAGGACCTTGTCAAGGTTCTTGCTGAGATTGCCTTGACCGCTGTTGAAACTCGCGATCGCGAGCAATACGCTGTCCGGCGCGGTACCGTATCGCGTGATCAGCACCTTCAGATACTGCGCGCCGGCCTTTGCCGCCTTTTCGGGAACGCAACGGTTGTCGGGATTGTTGTCCGGATCGTAATCGCGCCACGTTGACGCCAGGAACTGGAACATTCCCTTCGCGCCCGTTGGGCTTGTCAGGCACGAGCAATGTTCGCTCTCGATCATCGCGACGTAGAGCCCGATCTGCGGCTCGAGGCCTTCCGCCCGAAAGCTCCTGATAATGAACGGGCTCGTCTTGGTCGCCCGGTTGAGCACGCTGACAAAATCGCTGCCGATCCACCCGCTTTGCGAACAATCGTCGTTTTTCGCCTTTTTGAGCCGCGCGACGTAGCCATTTAGGTCGCGTTTGATCGTTGCAACCGCCTCGGGCGGGATCGGATCGGACTTTTGGTTGCCGATGATGCGTGCGACCTTCTCGGCCTTGACGGCGATATACCGGTCCTTGTCGGCCTCGCTCATATCCTGATAACGGCCTTTTGGCAGTACCACAGTTGTCCCGTCATTCCGGGTCTCGACGATCGACGAGTTTCCGAGGTCTTCCGGCGAGACGCTTGCGGACGGCGTCGACGATCCGTCCGGCGTCGGCGAGGACGATGCGTTCCTATTGCCGCGGCCCGGAGTTTCAGTCGGCTCTTCGTCTTCGATGTCCTGCACGAGCCCCGGCTTCTTCGTTTCCCAGAACTGCAGTCCGATGAACGTCACCGAGATCCCGATGACGAGGACGGCGGCGCCGAGCGCGGCAAGAATGATGGCGAGCGGGAAATGGTGCTCGGGTTCGGCGGACGGCGCCGCGGCGCTCGATACCGTCTGGGCCGCGCCGCTTTTCGCGGTCGCGAGCGAAACCAGCATCCGCGTCCGGTTGCCGATCGCGATCTCGTCGCCGTCCCTCAGCGGGGTCCCGGAGGCACCGACCGGCTCGTCATTGACAGAACTTCCGTTCGTCGAGTTTTCATCGACAATCCAGATTCGGTCGCCCTCGCGGTAAACGCTGGCGTGGAGCCGCGAGAGGCCGGAATCGTCCAGCCGCACGTCGGACTCGTCGCCGCGCCCGAATGTCGTCCGCCCGTCGCGGATCTCGATCTCGCGCGAATCGCCTCGGATTTTGAGGTTCGCCTGCAGCATAGATCAGTTCGCGATCGGATATAGTTCGGAGATCGGTCGGTCGTTCTTGAGCTTGAAACGTTGCGGATTCTCGGTGACGACGGCCGCCGCAAAGAACCGCGCCAATTGCTCGCGCATCTGCGGGTCTGAGATAACCTTCCAAAAATCCGAACGGTCGGCCGGCAGCGTGGTCTTGAAAGTGCTCGCCTCGCCGGCAGTTTTCCCGAAAGCGGCGGCCGCATAGACCATATCGCCGTCGAACGCGTCGACAAGGTCCTTGACATACGCGGCGGCGACCTTCGAGGCGCATTCCTGCGTCGGTTCCGAAAGGCTGAAGGTCTGGCAAACGACATTGTACGCGTTCGCGTTAACGAACTCGGGCGTCATCTGCCAAAGACCGTCGTTCTGCCCCTGCGGTTTCGGATCGAACTTGCTGCGGCTCATCGCGAGCAGATACCCGATCGCCGGATCGAGCGTTTTCTCCCGGACGAACGACTGATTGATGACGTCACGGTACTGTCCCGCCCGACCGAAATAGCCGTCGCTCGCGAATTCCGTCGTCCGGCGGCGAACCTCCTGCAGGAACTCCGGATTCGAGAGATTGTAGCGCGCGCTGGCGCCGGTGAACTTGCGAACCACGCCGGCAGTCATCGTCCGGGTGTCATTGAGCGAGATCTGCCCGCCCTGGGTCACGGGCGTCGGCGTCTGCGTCGCCTGCACGACCTCGTCCGTCGGTGTCGGCTCGGCGATCTCGCGGGTTTCGAACTGCAGGTTGACGGCGAGTTCGGGATCGATCCGATTCCCGTCGATGTCGATGATGACCGCCCGTAAAGGGTAGAGCCGCCCGTCCGAAAGATCGGCGAACCGGTCGGGGTCGAGCGTCAGATTGTAGGGCGGTTCGTCGAAACTCGCTATCTCGCTTCCGTTGAGCGTAACGATGACCCGGCTGACGCATTCCGATTCGGTGACGCTGAGCTTGAGTTCGGTCGAATCGGAGATGACATCGCCGTTCCGCGGGCTGGTGATCCGCGCCGTCGCGCCGCAGCCCGATTTCCCGCCCGAGAACGAAACATAGACGGCGGCGGCCGCAAAGACGACGGCCAAACCGCAGACGGCGCCCGTCACGCCGAGCATCAGGGAAGTTCTTTTCTTTTTGGCCTCGGCCGGCGTTTCAGCCGGAACCTCTTCGGCTTCGTCCGTTTCATCTTCAAAAAAGCGGACGATCACCGAATTTCCGAGCGTGATGTAATCTCCGTCGTTGAGTTCGGCGTCATTGGCGATCGGCTGTCCGTTGATCGTCGTGCCGTTGCTGCTTCCGAGATCGAGCAGATGGAACGCGCCGTCGCGGAATTCGATGAGCGCGTGATTTCGCGAAATGTTCTGATTGCCCGGAAACGGGAACGTGTTTTCCGGAGCGCGGCCAAAGGTGACCGCCTCTTCGCCGATCTCGGTCTCAACTTCGTCGATTAACAACCGGGCACTTGCCATTTGGGGACAAAAAGGCCGCCGGGAACATCGGCTCCGCGGCGGCGCCGATCAGTGGCCTTCTTCGGACGTCTGCGACTGGGGCTTCAACTTCCCAAGGACGAAGGTCTCGATGATCTCCTCATTGTCCTTGGGGTTGATGTTCACGATACGCACCGCGAACGGCGTATCTCCCTGTTGCGAAACAAGGTCCTGGCCCGAATCTTCGATCAGGTCAACGAGCGTTTTCGCCTGCAGCTTTCCGGCGCTCATCAGGTTCGCGAGGCTGACGCGCGTGTTCTTGACGTCGTTCGGCAGATCGACGAGCGAGTCGCGCGTGAAGATCAACGTGAAAAACTCCTGCGACGCCTTGTCGAACGGCGCAAGCCGAAGCGCGCAGTCGCGCTTGTCCGGCGCGAACTCTGCCGGACAGCCGCGCGGGATGACATACTCGGTATTCGCCGCCACATAATTGCTGCCGTTGTTGACGAGGGTCGTCGGGAAGATGATCTCTCCCTCGGACTCGGGCGACAACTGCCGGATGATGTAAAGATAGCCGCGCTGGTTAGTTTTCACCGAAAGACGCAGGCGATCGACCGGCGTGAACGCCGCGAGCGGGTTCGTTTCGACCTCTTTGCCGTCCTTGTCGACCGTCAGAAGGCGAAACTGAGCCGCAAGCAGCGGAACCACGATCTTTCGGACGGTCGTCTTCTTTCTGTAGTTCGAACGGCTCTTCTTATCGACCCGGACGATCGTCACCTTGCGCCGGATATCGATCTTTTTCTTGACCGGCTTGGCTTTCGGCCGGATCGTCGTTTTCGCCTTCGTCCTCAGAACGGTCGCATCGTCGATCTGGGCCGTTGCCGCGATCGCCGAAAGCCCGAATACGACCACAAGAATGCCGGCCCGGAACGCGAATTTGCGAATCTTGTTTTCATTCAACATAAAAGCCACCAAGCTACCGAAACCATTCGCCGGAGTGTTGACGGTCAATGTCCGACCGTTTGCCGTCCGACTACTTCGGAGCCGATTTGAGTAAAGACCGAATGCGCGAATCGTCAGCCGAGATCGCGCACCGGAAGCCGATAAAACTGTCACGCTCGTCGGTCGGAACGACATTCGGAGGCATATAGATCCGTTTCGTGGTCGTCAGGAACTCCTCGGACTTCGATGCGATGAACCCGCCGCGGACGACCCGGTACTTGGTTCCGAATTCGGGGTTTGCCGACGAATTGCCCGGATAGGCCTCGAAGAATCCGTCGACCCATTCAAGCGCGTTGCCGGCCATGTCGAGCGCTCCGGACGGGCTCTTGCCGGCCGGAAAACTTCCGACGTTCACCGGCTCCTTCAAGCCGAACGCGACGTTCGAGGCATCGAAGCGTTCGCCCCAAGGGTAGATCGTTTTCGATCTTGCCGGATCGCTCCACGAGGCGGCCTTTTCCCATTCTGCCTCCGTCGGCAGGCGTTTTCCCGCCCATTCGGCATAGGCGCGCGCGTCCTCGTACGAAACGCCGACGACCGGCGCGTCCGGCCGGGATGAAAAGTAATCCGGATCCCACTGCTGCTTGAGCGGATAGGCACGCTTCGTCGCGTCGCAAAACGCCTTGTACTGAGCGTTGGTCACCTCGTATTTGTCGATGAAGAACGCCTCGACCATAACTTTATGAGCCGGTTTCGACTCTTCCGGCCCGGAATCGGACCCCATCGTGAACTCGCCCGCCGGAACGAACAGCATCGGTCCGCGATGATCGATCTCGCCTGGAACGTTTCCGCTCGGCGCGGCCGGCGCGACCGATGAATCGGCCGACGGCATCGGGACGGGCGCCGACGCCGGCTTGTTGGCGGCCGTCCGGACCTCGGAAGCCTGGTTGAACCAGAGCAGATAGATGCCCACGGCGCCGGCAGCGACGACCACCAGCCCGACGAAGATCACCGCCAGCAAAATCACGAACTTCGCGTTGCCGCTCTTCTTTTGCGGTGCGGGCGGCGCGGGACGCGCGGGTTCCGGCGTCGGTTCCGATGCGGCCGCGGCGGTCGGCGGAGTGCCAAAATCGTCGGTGAAATCATCATCCATCGTCCGCCGGCTGCTGCGCTCGAAATTCGGCGTTTCGCCCTCTGAGATCCGAAAGACCGGTTCGGGCATCTTCCAATCGGAGTGGTTCTCCTCGGTCGTCCTGCGCGTATCGATGGCATCGGAAACTCCGAACGCCTGCGGCTCGAGAACAATGTTCGCTTCCGTGTTCGGGACATCGTCCGGGTTCAAGGCGTTGACGGCCCATTCGTCGGATTCGATCGGCGTTCGCTCGTCGACAACCTCGCGGGCCTTCTCGTCGAGAGGCTGATGCGGCATCGACATCTCCCAATCTTCGTGTTTGTTATCTTCGCTCATATGTCAACGCGTCCCGCGATGCGGCGTCTTCAGGGAAGATCGAGAACATCCGACCGCGTGATGATTCCCGTGATGCGGCCGAAATTCTCGATCAGCACCGCGGGCGATTTCTGCAGTCTGCGTTTTATCTCGTTCGATCCCGTATCGACATCGACCGTCGGGAATCCTTTGTCCATAACGTCGGCGACCCGACTCTCGAACAGATCGCGGTCCTTCAGAAGTTTTTGCAGAACCTGGCTTTCCCGCAGGCTCCCGACCGACGCATTGTTCTCGAGCACCGGAATCTGCGTGACGCCGGTCCGGCTCATCACCTCCAGCGCCGCGCCGACCGTGTCATCCGGGCCGACGAACACCAATTCTCCGGGCGCTCCCGCATTCTTTGTTTCGTTGATCAACCCGGCCGTGATCTTCTGCGGTTCAAGGAGCAGTTTCTCCTTCATCCATTCGTCGGAATGATGTTTCGTCAGATAATGCTCGCCCGTGTCGCAGACGATGAAAACGACGACCGCGTTCTCGTCGAGGTCCTTGGCGGCGCGCAGCGCGCCGGCGAAGATCGTGCCCGCCGAACCGCCGCAAAAGATGCCTTCCTGCCGGCCCAACTGGCGCGACATCTCGAAGGATTCGCGGTCGGTGATGTTGATGATCTCGTCGATTATCTTGACGTCCGCGTTGCCGACCGGAATGTTCTGGCCGATGCCTTCGACAAGGTACGGCGTCGCTTCGGGCACCTGACCGGTCTCTTTGTAGGTCTTGAAGATCGAACCGTACGGATCGGCGCCGATCACCTTGATGTCCGGATTCATCTCCTTGAGGTATCGCGCGGTCCCGGTGATGGTTCCGCCGGTCCCGATCGACGCCACGAAATGCGTGATCTTCCCGTCGGTGTCGCGCCAGATCTCGGGTCCCGTCGTCCGGTAGTGCGCCAGAGGGTTCGCCGGATGATTGTACTGATCGGGATAGAATGAGTTTGGAGTTTCTTCAGCGATCCGCTTCGCGGTCGAAACGTAATGATCGGGCGTCCCGTATTTGGCGGCCGCCGAGCAGATCACGATATCCGCCCCGAGCGCCCGCAAATATCGGCGCTTCTCGACGGAGACCTTGTCGGTCATCACGAATATGCAGCGATAGCCGCGCACCGCGGCGACGAGCGCCATGCCGATGCCGGTGTTCCCGGACGTGGCCTCGATCAACGTCCCGCCTTTTTTCAGTATTCCTTTCGCCTCGGCGTCGTCGATCATCGAAACGCCGATGCGATCCTTGACCGAATATCCGGGGTTGAGCGATTCCATCTTTGCGTAAATCTGCGCTTTTATCCCGTGCTGTTTGGTAATGTTGTTGATCCGGACGAGCGGCGTGTTGCCGATAATGCCCAGGACGTTGTCGTAAACTTTCATTCTTAAACGGTTTGCCTTTTGAAAAACTTGTTATGACACGATAATTTTAGCCTTAGTTTCGCGCTCGGCAAAATTGAAACCGAGAAAATCGCTCTGCGTAAAATGCCCTTGAAAACGATGCGTACCAGACTGATTGCCGCCCAACTTCTGCTCTTCGTCCTGACCGGACTCGCGTTCGCCCAATCTACGGCCAATCCGGCGTTGACCGAAGCCGTCCGGCGCGAAACATTCGACCGCGTCTGGTCGACGATAAACGACAAACATTACGACCCGACGTTCGGCGGTGTCGACTGGAAGGCGGTCCGGATCAAATACGAGCCGCTGGCGCTGGCCGAGACGACGCCGGAAGCATTTCACGCGGTCTTGCGAAAGATGATCGGCGAACTGAAGCTCTCGCATTTCGCGATCTTTCCGTCGTCCGACCCGACGGCCGCAACGGGAAACGGAACGATCGGCGTCGAGATCTCGATGATCGACGACAAGCCGGCGGTCGTCAGGGTCCGCGACGGGTCTCCGGCGGCTTCCAAACTGCGTCCCGGATCGGTAGTCGAATCGATCGACGGCAAACCGATCGCGGAACTGCTCGCGCCGCTCGAAAGATCGCTCGCGGACCGCGGCGTGAACGATCGGCTCAGGGAGGTCTATCGGGAACGGACGGTGGCGGCGCTCATCGACGGAAAACCGGGATCGAAGGTCGTCATCGGATATTCCGACGCCGCGGGCAAGAATTCGGCGGAGTTCGAGCGCGTTTCCGAGACGCGCGAGATGAGCGAAGCTCTCGGCAACTTTCCGCCGCAGCCCGTCATCTTTGAATCGCGAATGCTGCCGGACAACATCGGCTACATCCGCTTCAATATGTGGGTCATTCCGCAAATGGCGAAATTGAGGGAGGCGATCCGCGGATTCAGCGGCGCAAAAGGCATCGTATTCGATCTTCGGGGCAATCCGGGCGGCGTCGGAGGAATGGCTTCCGGTGTTGCCGGATTGCTTTCCGACCGGCAGTTCTCGCTGGGCTCGATGAACGGGCGAGGCTCCGAGATAAAATTCCTCGTCTTTCCGCAGAAGAACCCGTTTCTCGGCAAGGTCGTGATAATCTCGGACCACGGAACGGGATCGACGAGCGAGATCTTTGCCGCGGGTATACAGGAAGCCGGACGCGGCGTCGTTGTCGGCGAAATAAGCGCCGGAGCGGTCCTGCCGTCGGTCTTCGAAAAACTCCCGACCGGATGGCTGTTTCAATATGCGATCTCGGATTACCGTTCGCCGAACGACGTCCTGATCGAGGGACGCGGCGTGAAGCCCGACATCGAGTCCAGACAATCGATCGAGGCGCTCCGCGCGGGTCGCGATCTTCCGCTCGAAACGGCTCTGTTACGGATCAAAAACGGGAAAGGAAAATGATCATGAAATCGAAAGCAATCGTAATTCTGATGATTCTGATCGCGACCGCCTCGGCGGCGTTCGCCCAGAAACCGGGGCGGACGCCGGTCACAAAACCGCGCGTCATCGTCGATCCCTCCGTCGTCGAACCCAAACTTCCGACGGCCAAGGTGCTGATCGCGAAATACATCGCGGCCATCGGCGGGAAATCCGCGATCAAGAAATTCAAGAGCCGGGTGATGACATCGACCGTCGAGATGAAACCGATGGGCATCCGCGGCACGAACGAGGTTTATCAGCTGGCGCCGAACAAGTTGTACAACAAGCTGACGTTGAGCGGCCTCGGAGAGATCATCGACGTTTTCGACGGAAAGAACGCGTGGCAGGTCAGCCCGATCCAGGGAACGCGCGAGAAATCGGGCGAGGAACTGATGCAGGCGAAAATGTCGTCCGATTTCTACGCCCCTCTGAATTACGAGAAGCTCTATTCGAAGCTCGAGGTCGTCGAACTGAGATCCGACGGCGGATCGGAAACCTATGTCGTGAAGGCGACGGTCAACGGTCTCGATCCGGATTTTATGTATTTCGACAAAGCGACCGGGTTTCTTGTGGCGACCAGATCGAAGATCGTCTCGCCGCAGGGGAAGATGGAAATGACGACGACCTTTGGCGATATGCGCGCCGTGGACGGCATCAAGTATCCGTTTTCATCGACCGCGAAATCAGGCGGAATGGAGATCGTCATCAACGTTACCGAGATCAAACATCGGGCAAAGATCGACACGAAACTGTTCAAGAAGCCCGAATAAGCATCGGGAATTCATAACGACCGGGGCTCGAGTGAACTTCCATGGCCGGGCCCCTTCCGCCACCAGTCAATCGCAACAAGAACGGCGCACGCCCAAGTGCCGCCCGATCGGACGATGCCGCACGGCGGGAAGAAGAAACGAATACTCTATCTGCCAAGTCAGAACAAGGGTCGCCGATGGCGACGCCAAATAAAGCCCGGGGTGAAGCCTAGCGAACCCCGGGTATCGGCCAAGCGTCCGTCGTCGCTGAAAGCGACGTGCGCGCCGACGGCAAAACGGTCACCAACGGCCGGGATAGCCGACTGACCCGAACTCGAATTCTAAACCAAAGAACAGGCTATGCCCGCCATGTGCTTGCTGTCGGATTCCGGTAGGACCCGGAATCCCCCAAAGCGCTAGAAGTCGCGGGCGGCAAGGAGTCGGGCCGGGTCGTTCGTAATGACGGCGTAGAGTCCGAGTTTGCGGGCCCGATTGATCCAGAGCGGGTTGTCGGCGGTCCAGATCGTCACCGGCAGACCGCGTTGCGACGCTTTCTCCATCAGTTTGGCCGTCGCCAGCGAGCAGTGTACTGAAAGCATATCGGCTCCGAGGTCCGACGCCACATCGACAAGTCGCTTTTCCTTTCGCAGGATCGTCATTATTTTCGGAGCGAACAGCGCCGCCGTGCGCACCTCGGGACAGTGCTTTTTGATCTCGGGAATGACGTCGAGCTGGAAGCTTTTGACGATCATCCTTGGAAGCAAAGGAGAATCGCGGATGATATCGCAGACCGCCGCAGACAGTTCTCTTACCTCAGATTCGCGGCATTTCAATTCGACATACACGACACCGTCGAATCCGGCGAGCAGTTCGAGGACGGACCGCAACGTCGGCACGGTTTCTTGAGCGTACTCCAGCCGTGCACGGTCCGGGAATTTCCGGTTGAACCACGAGCCGACATCGATCCGTGCGAGATCGTGCGCGGGGAGTCTTGAGATGAGGTCCGGACGGCCGCCGACCCGCTTGAGCGTCGCATCGTGAAAGACCACGACATCGTCGTTCGCCAGCCGGACGTCGAACTCGACGCCTTCGGCGCCGTCCGCGAGCGCGCTGCGGAACGCGGCGAGCGTGTTCTCCGGCGCGAGCGCCGACGAGCCGCGATGCGCGACGATCAGCGGTTCAGGCCTGTCGTGATCTCTTCGCGATCTCGCCATCTAGCCTTTCGCGATCAGTTTCGAGAGCCGTTCGGCGGCGGCCTCGAGCGTCGAGTCCTTTTTGCAGAAACAGAATCTGAGGCGCTGCGATCCTCGCAGCTTGTCGTTGTAGAAGGACGATCCCGGAACGGCGGCGACGCCGATCTCGCGGATCAGATGCTTGGTGAACTCGACATCGTTGGCGAATCCGAAGTTCGAGATGTCGGTCATCACGTAATATGCGCCTTCCGGCCATCCGCAGATGAAGCCGGCCTCGCGCAGGGCGGGAACGATGA
>CAZARD010000020.1:0-14286 GCA_964487505.1 uncultured Blastocatellaceae bacterium
GACGGCGAAGGGATCATCGAGCTCGAGATCGACATCTACAAGAACGACGGCGGCGGCTTCCGCGTCGATTGCGATTGGGACGACGACGACGAAGCTGAAGAGCAGGAACGCGCCGAAACTCAGGAAGCGATCGACAGCATCGTCGAGACCTTCGTCGAAGCATTCCTGGCGTTCATCAAATCGAACTAACCGTCGAGTTAAAACAAACTAAACGAAAGCAGAATTGCGCGAATCGAGTGGTACCAGGCCCGGCCACGGCGGGAAAGATACCGGTCGATTCGCGCAATTCCGTTTCCCGCGCATTTATCTCGGCGGTGTCTGCCAAGTGATCGTAACCGCCGAGTTGACGACGAAGCCGTTGGTTCAGCCGACCCCGTACCCGCGAAATCGAATCGATCCGCGGTTTCTCTCCAGCCGAAAGCCTGTCATTTCAAAGCCGGAATTCACATCTCAAATATTCCAATCTGAAATCTCGAAAATCTCGGGATTTGGAATACAGAGATACTGGAATCTGAAATACTGGAATCATGGAATCTGAAATACTGGAATCCTGGAACATTGGAATCTTGGAATCTGGAATCCGCAATCCTCGTGTCACCTTGGTGCTGCTTAGTGGATGTCGGCGTTTTTCATCCACGAAGCAGCACGAACCGGACACGAACGGTCGGCGGCTCGGGTTTTTCAAAGGACCTGAATCTGGAATCTTGGAATCTTGGAATCTGGAATCTTGGAGTCCGGATTCCAGGTTCCGGATCAATCCCGTCCCAAACGACTGACGATTGCTTCCTGAAGCGCTGATAGTCCCGCACGCTCCGGCAGAAACCGGTACTTCTCCACCGCGTTAATCTTCGCTCCACGCGGTGCTGACGAGCGCTCACGGAGCCGCGTGTCCGAAATCTCGCTGATCCACTTTGGTCGCGGTTTGCGCCTTATTGGCGAAAACTTATTGAGGCACTTGTCAGGAGGATCAGGAAATGACGAAATCGGGCTTTCGGGGACTCGTACTCGGATCGGTTTTTTTGGGCGCAATCGCGGCGGCGGCGGGCGGATTTGGAAATCTCCATTTGATCGGGACGAGGTTCGGCGCCTTTGCGGGCTCCGTCGCGGGCTCTGGCCAGGGCAAGCCGGCGGCGTCGAACGTAAAGCTCAGCACGTCCTCGGGCACGATCGCGTTCGACACCGGCTCGGGCTTCGTCAAGGTGATTTCAGACATCGGCGGATCGAACACCGTCGTGCCGCGGGCCTACGGTGCGGTTGCGCCGGTTTTCTCGATCGACGGCCGCAAACTTTTGTTCACGCTCGCGCGCGACCAGGAACCGGGCCAGGGCGAGGAGATATACGCTCAGAACGCGGACGGAAGCGATCTTGTAAGGGTCACGCGGGGCGGCGCGCCGAGGGATTTCTCGACGGCGACGTTCAGCCGCGTCGTCTATCCGATCGAATACTACGACGACAACGGCGTTTATCACGAGATCATCATCCGCAATATCGGTGCCACCGGGACTCCCACGATCATCAGTCTCGGCGGGCGGGCCGAGAATCCCGTGCTTTCGCCCGACGGAACCAAGGTGGCGTACCGGAGGGACGACACGGTCCGGATCGTGAATGCGAACGGCACCGGTGATACCGAACTCGTCGCGTCCGACGCCGGCCGGCCGCGGTTCCTGCCCGAAGGGTCGGCACTTGTTTACCGGCGATACGGTTCGATCTACCGGATCGGGCTCGACGGCAGCAACGAAACGGAGATCATTTCGGGGCAGTCGGTCGGCTACAGCCTCGATAATCCGGTCGTCTCGGCCGACGGAACACGGCTCGCGATGGAATGCGATGCCGACAATCCGGGGGGCGTCGGCGACGGCATCTGCACGGCCGAGATCGGCGGCGGGGCGTTTGCGGCGATCGGCTCTTCTTCGAACGACCGCCATCCGGTTTTCTCGCCTGACGGAAACGAGATTGCGTACGTTGCGGAAACCTTCACCGAAACAGGAACGATCTACGAAATCCGAAAAGTGCCGTTCAGCGGCGGAACTATCGAGACGATCCACACGAACGCGCAGGACGACTACATCGAGCGCATCAGTTGGGGCGCGCCGGCTCCGCAGCCCGAGATCGGTCTTTACACGAGTTCGCCCGTGGCCGGCGGCCGCCAGGGCGTCGCGACGGTCGTTCTTCGTGATCCGGCGGAGCAGGGCGGCAGACTGATCTGGCTTGGTTCGTCAGATCCGGGCGTGGTCAATCCGGGCGCGTCGGTGACCGTTCCCGAAGGTCAGCGGTTCGCACAGTTCACGTTCACGACGGGGGCCGGAACGACGTTCAGGAGCGCCGAGATCACAGCGCAGTGGTCGCCCGTTCGGATTGCCTCCTCCACCGTCTCAGTCTCGCCCTCAGCTCCCGACATCGCGGCGTCGAACCTCGTCGCGCCGCCGATCGTGAATATCCTCCAGAATTTCAGCGCGAGCTGGACGGTTTCCAACATCGGCGAGGCGCCCGCGCCCTCGGGCCGGGACGACCGCGTCTACATCTCCCCCGACAACGAGCTTTTCAACGGCAACGATACCCAGATCGCGCAGGCCTACCAAACCGTTCCGCCGCTTGAGCCAGGCCAGTCGGTGACGAACTCGACCGCCGTCGCGAACATCCCCGAATCGGCGATCCCCGTCGACGGCACTTATTATCTGTTCGTCTACGCCGGGTTCCAGCTTGATGAGCGCGGCGGGAATTTCTCGAACAACGCGGTGTCGATCCCCGTGCAGGTGAACCGCAACCTGCCCGATCTGGTGGCCGAGAATGTCGTCGTTCCGCCGCAGATCGAACCCAATGTTCCGTTCAACGTCGAATGGACGATCCGCAACCGCGGAAGTTTCGAGACCATCAACGGCTTCGACCACTCGGTCTTCTACTCGTTTGACGGTACGCCGGGCAACGCCGACGATATCCAGATCGCGACGCGCAACTCGGCGCCGCTGCCGATCGGCGGGACCGTGGTCTCGAGCCAGCAGTTCACGATCCCGACGCTCCCGTCGCGGCCGGACGGGGACGGGTTCTTTTACATCGTTGCAGATGCCGGCAACGCCGTCTTCGAGGGGGCGCCCGGATCCGTCCCCGAGACGAACAACACCACGAACGCCAGCTCGCGGTTCGAGTACAATGTTCCCGATCTTCGCGTCCAGGCGATCATGCCGACGGGCGAGGTCGAATCCGAGTCGGGCTTCGCGTTTTCGTGGACGACCTCAAATGCCGGCCGACGCGTAGCCGGACCGTTTACCGAGCGCGTGGTCTTCTCGCTCGACGACCAACTCGACCCCGGCGACGTCGAACTCGGCAGCTTCCCGTTCTCGGGCACGCTTGTCCCGAGGCAGACGGCCGACCGCACGCAAACGGTTACGATTCCGACGAGCGCCGTTCCGGCATCGGGAAGTTACTACATCTTCGTCGTCACCGACAGCGGCTCTGAGATCGATGAGGGTTCCTTTGAGGACAACAACTCATTGAAAAGGCCGATCCAGGTCAGGCGGCTCTTGCGGCCCGACTTGCGCGTGACTAACGTGACCGCGCCGGCCGGGGCGTTTTTCGATCAGGAAATACAGTTGCAGTTCACGGTCACAAACGCCGGCGACGGCCCGACGAACGGGCAGTGGAACGACCGCATCTTCATCGATGTCGCCCAGCAGCCCGGCGGACGGCTCGTCGCGACGATCCCCAACACGTCCTCGCTCGATCCGGGCGAGAGCTACATCGCCGCCGCCGCCGTCCGCATTCCGCGTGGCCTGAACGGGAGCTACCACGTCATAGTCCTCGCCGACGGCGAGTACCGGATCACCGAGGACAACGAGACGAACAACTCGGCGTTCCGTGCGATCACGCTAAACGTCCCGCCATTGCCGGATCTGCGGCTCTCGAACGTTCAGGCTCCCGACGAGGGATTCGGCGGCCAGCCGGTCCCGGTTTCCTGGACCGTAACAAATCACGGCGACTCCGAGTCCCGAACGCCCGCCAACATCTGGCGTGACGGGATATATCTCTCCCGTGACCAAGTATTCGATCCTGGTGACCGCCGAATAGGCGAGCGACCGCGGACCGGAACATTGGCGGCCGGCGCAAGCTACACCGTATCGAATTTTGCGGTCAGTATTCCGCCGGATGTCATCGGAGATTATTACGTCTTTGTTCAGGCGGATTATGCCAACGAAGTCTATGAATTCAATAACGAGAACAACAACCACGATCACGATCGCATCGAGCCCGGATCGCCGCTGAACATCCTCGGAACGCCCCCCGATCTGGCCGTTACCGGGCCGTTGACGGCGCCAGCCTCGGAAACAGCGGGGCGAGCCATCAACGTTCGCTTTCCGGTGCGGAATCAGGGGGCGTTCGACGTCGTGGGCGGATACTTCGATTCGGTCTATCTGTCCACCGACCAGAATTTTGACCGGCAAGCAGACCAGCTTCTCGGCTCAGTACCGCGTAACGGGCTTGCGGCAGGGGTACAGTACGAGGCGAGTCTCGACGTTGTTCTGCCGGATTGTCTGGCCGGGACGTTCTACCTGTTCGGCGTTACCGATTCAAACGCCTCGATCTTCGAATTCGACCCCGATGCCGATGCCGAGGCCAACAACATCAGCGCGCCTGGCGCGATCGATTTACATAGTTTTTTCCCGGATCTGCGCGTAACGCAGATGAGCGTTCCGCCGATCGTCGTCAACGGCGCGATGCCGATCAGTTGGACGGTGCGGAACACCGGCACGACGACGGCTCTTTCGGGATGGACCGACCGCGTGTATCTGATCAGGAACGGTCAGGCGACGAATCTCGGCAATTTCGATTACGTCGGGGATCTCTATGCGAACGCCGAATACTCGCGAAACACTGTCGTCTATTTGCCGCTGTATCTCGAAGGTGAGGTCACGATCGTCGTTCAGACCGACGTTTACGGCCGCGTCAACGAGTGCGCGTTCGAAGACAACAACGCGACGAGCGCGGCGACCCAAGCCAATACCGATCTGCCGGATCTCAGGATCGCTTCAATCAGCGCCCCTTCGTCGACTGTCGTCGGCGTTCCTTTCAACATCGAATGGAATGGAACGAACGCCGGCACGGGGATGACGTCGTCCCGTACCTGGATCGACGGGCTCTACATCTCAAGCGATCAGACAATAAGTCCGAACGATGTGCGCATCAGCGGTTCACTTTTCTCGGCCCAACTTGCGGCAGGTCAGGGCTATACCGCTTCGACGACCGCGACGGTTCCGAACATGCCGCTTGGGAACTACTATTTGATAGTTGCCGCGGACGACGGGTCGAATGTCGACGAAGGGACGGACGAAGCAAACAACGCATCGGTCGCCGTTCCGATTTCGCTCGTCGCGCCGGACTCGGATCTCAGGGTCACTTCTGTCTCGGCGCCATCAATCCTATATTCCGGTCAATCCGCCGAATTCGGATGGACGGTGACGAACTCAGGCAGCAGTCCGACCGTTGGGAGCGTCTGGACCGACTACGTTCTTCTTTCAAGAGACTCGATCGTAGACTCTTCCGACCGGATCCTCGGGTTTGCGACGAATATGAACCCATTAGGGGCGGGCGAATCGTACTCGAGGACGGCGACGCTGAACGTGCCGCCAGGTTTGGCTGGCGAATACCGCGTTCTGACGGTCGCTGACCGGAACAATCTGCTTGTCGAGGCGAGCGAAACGAACAACCTTGCTACGCCCTTTCCCGTTACGGTTCAGCTTCCGCCGCCCGTTGACTTCTCAATCGTCAGCGTGACCGGTCCCACTTTCTCGTCTCCCGGCGAAACGGCGTCATTCTCCTGGACGATCCAAAACTCAAGCCTGAATCCGGCCCGCGGAACGTGGCAGGATTCGTTGTACCTTTCGACCGATTCGATTTGGGACAGCGGCGACGTTCTCATCGGTCAGGCTCCGCGGTCGGAACCGGTCGGTCCGTCGGGGGCGTACGTCGGGAATCTCAACGTGCAACTGCCGGCGATGCCCGCAGGGCTCTACCACGTCATCGTGCGCACGGACTCGCGCAACTCGATTCGCGAATCGAACGAATTGAACAACATCGGCTTTTCGGCCGGACAGACGACGGTGACAATACCCGGGTTGTCGCTCGGGATTCCGCTCGCCACGACCCTTGGCCAGGGACAGGAGCGGTACTATGTCATCGGCGACGTGCCCGAAGACGAAACAATGCTCATTCGCCTGGACGGTCAAGCCGGCTCGAGAAACGAGCTCTTCACGCGGACCGGCGCGATGGTCTCGAGGGCCCGTTATGACTTCCAGGGCGCGAGACCGGGCGAGGCCGACCAGGAGAACGTCGTGCCGGAGACCAACGCTTCGCAGTATTTCACCTTGGTCCGCGGAGACTATGTTCCTGCGTCGTTCAACGAATTGCTGGTCGAGGCAAACGAACGTGAAACGAAAGACGCCACTCAGCCCGAACTTGTCCAGAACGTGGTTGTCTCTGCGGAACTAATGCCGTTCGGCGTTCGCAGCGTTTCCCCCGAAAGCGCGGGTAACCGCGGCTATGCATCGCTCGAGATCAACGGCGCAAAGTTCCGCGAAGGCGCGACGGCCCTGCTTGTCGGGCCCGGCGGGAACATCAGCCCGATCGGCCACGCCGTGGGCACGTCGCGAATCGCCGCGATCTTCGATCTGCGCGGCCGCGCGGCCGGCGAATACGATGTCGTCGTGAGGAATCCCGACAATTCGACGGCGATCCTTGAAGACGGATTCGAGGTCGAGGACGGCGGCGGTTATTACCTGCGCTCGAGTATTGTCGATCCGGTTCCGTTGCGCGGCGGCACTCGTTCGAGGATCACCTATTCCGTCAGCAATGACGGCCGCAACGATGCCCGCAACGTACCTGTTCTCATCGGAATTCCCGCTGGCTATGGATACTCGATTGACGGAACGAACTTCCGGGAATACCCGACATCGGCGCTCCCCGCCGGAGCCGAGCCGGCGCAGACGCCATTGTCGATTGAAACAAACGGCGTGCGAACGTTGATGCTTTACGCTCCGGTCGTCCGCGCGGGCCAGTCGGTGGAGATTCGGATAGATCTCGATCTGCCGGTCGTTTTCGGTGAGTTCCCGACGACGATCCAAATCCTGCCGCCGATGGAGGATTGGGAAGGGGCGCTGGTGGATCTTGGATCGCCTCCGAATCCGATTGCCGGAAGTTTCAGCGGATTTGGCGCCCAACAACAGCGGCCGGGTCTCGATTGCTGGCTTGAATTGCTCCGTCAGGCATTCTTCATTGTTCTCGCGAAGCGACTTGGCTCCGATTGCGTCAGGGGGGCGTGGAAGATAGTCTCCAGCCTCGCCGATGCCGGAACCAGTCTCGTGCTCGGGGCGGTGACGAACAATCTTAATGGCTGGTCGGTGGTTTCGACACTCGCCGGCCGGCTGCTGTCGGCTATGGGGGCGCTTTACGACTGCGCCAGAAATACGATACCTCCACTCGCAATGGCAGGGCTTGTCATTGCCATCGTGCAACTCGCCAATCAACTCGATGATTGTCTCGGCGGTCCGCTGAAGAATTTCGTCATCTTTCGACAGTGGAGGTCGTTCGACCCGAATGAGAAGCTGGGCCCTGACGGCTATGGAGCGGAACGTTGGATCGGCGAGCAAAAGCCGATCGAATACCGGATCAACTTCGAGAACCTCGCAACTGCAACCGCGCCGGCCCAGCTAATTCGGATCGTTGATCAACTGCCGCCGACTCTCGATCCACGGACCGTTCGCCTCAAGGAGATCGGTTTCAAGCAGTATCGCGTCGTCGTTCCTGAAAACCGGGCGTTCTTCCAGACCGACCTTCAGCTTGGCGAGGATCTCGGCAACATCCGCGCGAGCATCTCGGCGGGCCTGAACATCGCCAGCGGAACCGTCAACTGGACGCTGCTGGCGATCGATCCGGCGACCAACGAGAGGCCCGTCAGTCCGCTGGTCGGGCTGCTGCCGCCGAACAACCCGAACCGCGACGGCGAGGGCTATGTCATCTTCACGGTCCAGCCTCGAGCGGAATCACCGTCCCGCACCTTGATCGCCAATTCCGCGACGATCTACTTCGACGAGAACGAGCCGATCGTCACGAACTCGACTTCGAACCTGCTCGACAGCGACGCGCCGCAGAGCTCGGTCGCGCCGCTTCCGGCCGTCTCCGAATCGCCCGACATCAGTCTCGACTGGTCGGGTACTGACCCGACCGACGGCTCGGGGCTCAGAAGCTTCGACGTGCTCGCCTCGGAAAACGGCGGCCCGTTCCGCCAGGTCGTGTTCGACACTACTGAAACGGGCGCCGTCTTCAGTGGCCGCTTCGGCCGATCGTACTCTTTCGTCTCGGTCGCGAGGGACAACGCTGGCAACCTTGAAGGCCTTCCCGCGATTCCCGACGCGACCGTCCGGATCCGGGGCGGAAATTTCGAGGCCGACGTCGCGCCGCGGCCCGACGGCGACAACAACGGTCAGGTCGATGATGCCGATGTCGCGCAGATCAGACGGTTCGCTGCCGGTCTCGACGGCGAATTCTCATACAACGAATTCCAGCGCGCCGATACCGCGCCGCGTGTGTCTTCCGGCGACGGCACGGTTACGGTTCGGGATGTGGTTCAGGCCCGCCGGTTCGCGGCCGGTTTCGATCCGGTCGCAGAATCGGACGGCCCGAACGCGACGGTCTCCGGTCCGGCCGGGGTAAAGGCAGAACTGGGTTCCGGTCGGCAACTGCGTGTCGTAGGCGTTTCACGCGTCGCCAACACGTTGACGGTCGCGGTCGATATCGACTCGTTGGGCGACGAGGTGGGCGCCGGCTTCACGCTTGAATACGATCCGTCGGTTCTTTCGAACCCGGCGAACGCGTCCGTCGGCGAGGGCGCGCCCGGAGCCGCTCTCGCCATCAACGCCGCGCAGCCGGGGCGTGTCGGGGTGGTCATCGACAAGCTGCCGAACCAACCGTTGGCCTCGGGCACGCGGCGCATTCTAACACTCGAGTTCACGGTTCTGTCGACCGCTCCGACGACGGTGATCGGATTCGGGTCCGATCCCGTTGCCGAGGAGATTGCGGGATCGCAGGCTCAACTTCTTGCTGCGGCGTTCATCGATTCGACGATCGGCCTCCTGGTTCCGACATCGGCGAGCGTTTCCGTTTCCGGACGCGTCACCGATCTCGCCGGCAATCCGATCCGGAATGCGAGCCTGACGCTGACCGATGAGACCGGCGCGGCGCGCACCGTGCAGACCGGAGCGCTGGGGTACTTCCGATTCGACGACGTCGCCGCGGGCCGGATTTATATCGTTTCGGTTAGACATCCGAAACGGACATTCGCATCGCCCGATCGGGTGGTCGTTGTCGGCGAATCGGTGACGGACGTCGATTTCCGCGCTCTGGAGTGACGTCTCACGCGGCCGGAACGCCGAGCTTCGATCTCAGTTCGCTGATATGCTTCAAGTCATACTTCGGGAGCGCGCCCCGGGCGTCCAGGCCCTCGAAAACGGCCAGTGCCCGTTCGAACAAAGCCCGGCTTCGGTCGCGGTCGCCCGATCTGTCGAAGACGCTTCCGAGTATCTGCGAAGTAAGACCGATGTGCCGTTCGGCATTGACGTTTTTCGGGTCGGCCGCGAAAAGGCCTTCGTAGAGAGCAAGCGCCCGCTCCAGGTCGCCGCGCGCCGCTACATTGTTCGAACGACCGAATTCCGCACGGCCGATCCGGAAGTACAGCGTGGCGAGATCGGCCCGGTAGCCGGTGCTTTTCGGTTGTGAAGCAGAAAGCCCTTTGAGGATCGCTTCCGCTTTCCGCCACGCATCGATCGCCGGGCCGACGCGCTTGAGGTTCGCGAGCGCGAGCCCGACGCGCGAATGCGAGCGCGCGAGATCCTGCCGCGCCTGCGTGTCGGCCGGGTCGGACTCGACGTCGCGGAGTTTCACGAGGACGCTCCTCTCGGCGAAACCCAGCGATTTGCGGTCGTCGATCGTTTCGAAGATCGCGCTCGTCCGGTAGTACGCCTCCCAGAGCACTTTTCGGACGCGGGTGTCGGCGGGAAACTCTGCAGCCAGCCGCTCGGCCGCGACGACGGCACGCTCCATCTCGGCCTCGGCTTCCGCCTGCCGGCTCTCCCACGAGAGGGCAAATCCCTTCTGGACTGCGAACATAACCGTTAGTTCGCGGACCCGCGGATTCGCGCCGTCGAGTCTGGCGATCCTCTCGGTTGCCTGTTCGATCGTCGCGAGCGCGGATTTGAAATCCGAATTGGAGGTGTGGATCTGGGCGAGCTCGGCGATCGTTTCGAGTTCTAAGACCGCGTAGGCGTCGCTCCGACCGTCGGACTCCGCCAGTCGCCTGTAAAGCCCGATCGCCCGGCCGGAATCCCCGATCGAACGGTCCGTATCGCCTTGCCGGGACTTGGCGAGCGACCTGTAGATCTCGGCTTCGATCTCGAGCGTTTCCGGGCTTGGGGAAAGTCCGGAAATGAGTTCCCGAGCCTTTTCGAGGCTTGCGACCGCGCCGGCAAAGTCGCCAAGGTTCGGTTTTGATGAATTGCCCTGGATCTCGCCGATGCGCAGATAGGCGTTGGCCAGTTCGACGCGCAGGCCGCGGTCGTCGTCGGCTTCGCGCGCGAGGCTGTCGAGGTATTCGAGCGCCCGCTGAACCGTGATCTCGCGCGCCTCGATAGAGCCTTCGAGCCGCTCGATCCGCGGCGTGATCTCGAAAAGCAGGGAGGTCGAGAGCTTGCGGACGTCGTTGAACCGCCCCTCCGCGCGGACTCGCTCACGATTCGCCGCCGAATACTGCCAAACCGAGATCGCGAACCCCGCAAGAACCGAGATCAGTGCCAGCGAAACCGCCGAAACCGTCCAAAAGTTGCGGGAAACGAACTTGTAGGCGCGGTACCCAAACGTCGCCGGGCGCGCCTTGACCGGAAGACCGCCAAGAAAGCGTTCGATGTCGTCGGCGAATTCGTTGACGGTCCGATAGCGCTGCGACGGCTCCCTTTGAAGCGCCTTGAGTGCGATCGTGTCGAGATCGCGGTCGGGTTTCGGGCGGCGGTCCGCACGTGCCGCATCCGGTCCCGAGCCGCCTATGACGAGCGACGGAGGCTTCGGCTCGCCGTTGGTCAGCGTCCGGATCATCTGCTCGAGATCCATTCCGTCGAACTCGAACGGTCGGGCGCCGCAGATCAGTTCGTAGAAAACAACCCCGAGCGAGTAGACGTCGCTCGCGGTCGTGACCCGCCTTCCGAGAATCTGCTCGGGAGACGCGTACGCCGGCGTGAACGCACGGAACGCGGTCCTCGTCTTCTCGCCCGAGACCTCGCCGGCGGCGTCCGTGATCCGGGCGAGGCCAAAATCGAGCAGTTTGGGCTCGCCGTCGGGTCCGACAACGATGTTCGAAGGCTTGATGTCGCGGTGCACCACCAAGTTTTCGTGGGCGTAAGCGACGGCCGCGCAGACTTTCAGAAAAGTGCGCAGACGTTCCTCGATCCGGACCGGTCCGAGATGATCGGCGAGATTTTTTCCGGGAACGTATTCCATCGCGAGGTACAGCTCGCCGTCCGGCGAGATCCCGCCGTCGAGGAGTCGCGCGATGTTCGGGTGATTGAGGCTCGAGAGGATCTCGCGTTCCTGCTTGAACCGGCGCGCCAACTCGCCGTCGCCTGACGCGCGGCCGACCAGCTTGAGCGCGACGGTCTGTTCGAATCCGCCCACGGTCCGTTCGGCAAGGTAGACCGCTCCCATACCGCCGCGGCCGATCTCGCGCACGATCCGGTAGTTCCCGATCGTCCGGCCTTCGCGGCCGGGGGGCGCGCCGAGGCTCTCGGCTAGCGACGCCGCCGGCGTTTCGATGAAGTCCCCGATCTCGGATTCTACCTCGAACATCCGCCGTACCTCGTCCCGAATCGCGGTATTCCCGCCCGACACGGAATCAATGAACGCGTCCCGTGATCCCGGCGGCAGTTCCGAAGCGGCGTTGAAGATCTCCTTCGCCTTTTTCCACTTTTCGCGATCGTCAGTCATTCTTCAGACGCCGGTAAAGCCAGATCTTCGCGGTCGCCCACTCGCGCTTGACCGTGGAACCGGAGACACCGAGAATCTCGGCCGTCTCCTCGATCGACAGGCCGCCGAAAAACCGAAGTTCGACGATCTTCGACTGCATCGCGTCGAGATCCGCCAATGACCTCAGCGCTTCGTCAAGATCGACGAGGTCGAAATCCGGCCGTTGTCCGTAGCTGATCCCTTCGTCGAACGATACGCGTTGCCCCGATCCGCGTTTTCGGGCCGATCGCCGGCGGGCGTGATCGACGAGAATGTGCCGCATCGCCTCGGCCGCGAGCGCGAAGAAGTGCGCCCGGTTCTGCCACGAGACGCTTTCCCAGTTGACGAGCCTGATGTAGGCCTCGTGAACAAGCGCCGTGGCCTGCAGCGTATGACCCGAACGTTCGTTTGCGAAATACGCGGCAGCGAGCCGCCGCAGGTCGTCATAGACGATCGGCAACAGCCGTTCGGGCGCCGTCGGGTCGCCGGCACCGATCTCCGAGAGAAGGCTGGTTATCTCGTTACGCTCCATTCCGATACGGGGATTATACAAGAAACGCATTCAGGCCAGGCAAGTTTTTTCGGATGGCCGGACCCTGTCAGGGAACCGAACGCGATCCGGCCGGATTCCGATAGGCGAGGGGTCAGATCTTCAGTTCGCGGCGAATCTCGAGTTCGCGGGCATTCATCTCGCCGTTGTCTGTCTCGTGGTCGTAGCCGCACAAATGGAGCAGTCCGTGAAGGATCAGCTGCTTGATTTCGCCCTCAAGGGTCAGTCCGTTTTCGGCGGCCTGGCGTTCGGCTTGTTCAACCGAGATGACGATGTCGCCGAGGTTTTCAAAGCCTTGGTCGAATTCATCCGGTGCGAAAGGGAATGAGAGAACGTCGGTCGTCGAGTCCTTGCCGCGGAACTCGCGGTTCAGCTCGCGCATTTTTCTGTCTGAGACCAATGCGATCGCCGCGGACCGTCGCTCGGATTCTTCCACCGAGTCGAAAATGACCGCGAGGAATTCCTTGAAGTCCCGGGCATCGACCTTTACCTTGCGCTGGTTATTGAAGATTTCGTGCGGCATGGCGATAGCAGGGCGAAATTCGTCGGTGGTCACGGAGACGCCACACCCGGACCGTTCGGACCGAGATCTTTCTTCAGATTCTCAATTGCGGCTTCGTCAACACTCGTCCCAGCTGTCGTTGGTCACGCGTGAACGCGTAACTCGTACGAAGTCGCAAATCCAAAATCCCAATCCGAAATCACAAATCGCTCTGTCCTTCGTAGGCCTCGACGATGAGCTGGACAAGTCGGTGGCGGACGACGTCGCGTTTGTCGAAATAGACGAACTCGATCTCGTCGATGTTCTGCAGCACGCGCTCGGCCTCGAGCAGTCCCGAACGCTGGCCGCGCGGGAGATCGATCTGCGTCTTGTCGCCGGTGACGACGACCTTCGAACCGAAGCCGATTCGCGTCAGGAACATCTTCATCTGCTCGCCAGTCGTGTTCTGAGCCTCGTCGAGGATGATGAACGAATCATTAAGCGAACGGCCGCGCATAAAAGCGAGCGGCGCGACCTCGATGATCCGTTTCTCGAGCATCTTCGTCACCTTCTCGGCGTCTACCAGATCGAACAGCGCGTCGTACAGCGGCCGCAAATACGGATCGACCTTGTCCTGCAGATCGCCCGGAAGGAATCCGAGCTTCTCGCCGGCCTCGACCGCCGGCCGCGTCAGAATGATCCTCGAAACCTGCTTCGAAAAAAGCGCCTGAACGGCCATCGCGACCGAGAGGTACGATTTTCCCGTACCCGCCGGACCAATGCCGAACGTCAGGTCGTGGTCCTGGATCGCTTCGAGATACTTCCGCTGATTGGCGGTCTTCGGCCCGACCTGTTTCTTGCCCGACGGATTGAACCTGGAACGCGTGAAATAGTCCTTGAGCGAGAACGCGCGGTCCTCGGCGATCTGCTTGAACGCGTCGCGCAGCTCCTTGTCGGTGAACTGGTTGCCGTCGGCGAAAAGGTCTGCGAAATCGTGCAGGATGCCCTCCACGGCGGCGACATCGCGCGGATCGCCGTCGAGCGTCAGCTCATTTCCGCGGGCGCCGATCGACACGTCGAGAAGCGTTTCGAGGTACTTGATGTTCTGATCCTGAACGCCGAAAAGGGTCTTGAGGCCCTGCGGCGGCAATTCGATCTTTCGTGAATTCGTCAAACTCAAAATTCCTTGGAGCAAAAAAGTATAACGCGAAGTTACTAAAAG
>CAZARD010000020.1:14386-27175 GCA_964487505.1 uncultured Blastocatellaceae bacterium
TCCCAAACGGAAAGCTGTAGAACGTTGAATTCTCGCTTCGCAGAACAAACCATTCGCCGGTAACTGTGCGGAAGAAAGCGATGTCGGCTTTGCCGTCGCCGGTGTAGTCTCCTTGTACCGGCTTGTCGCCGCTGATCCCGAACGTTGCCGCGATCGTGCCGGCGGTCGAACGCATCAGCCACCATTGGCCGAGGCTCGGTCGGAAGATCGCGATGTCGGCCTTGCCGTCGCCGTCATAATCGGCGGGAACCGGGAAGTCGCCTGACGTTCCGAATCCCTGTATGGTCGTTCCGCCGCTTGATCTCTGGATGTACCAGGTTCCGTTGGACGCCCGGAAGACCGCCGCATCGGCTTTTCCGTCGCCGTCATAGTCGGCCGGCGCGGCCCGGTCGGTCGAAACGCCGAACGGGAAACTGTAGAACGAATAATCCTCACTGCGCAGAATGAACCACTCCCCGCTCCCCGGGCGGTAGATCGCGACGTCCGTTTTGCCGTCACCGGTATAATCCGCCGGGACGATCCGGTCGGTCGAGTTTCCGAAGGTATGCGCGATAGTGCCGGCGGTCGAACGGTTGAGCCACCATTGGCCGTTCGATGGCCGGAAGATCGAAATATCGCTCTTGCCGTCGCCGTCGTAGTCGAAAAGCTTCGGACGCACGCTCGAATACCTGGCAATAACAGAAGAGGTGTTGTATCCGCCTACGAGAATCGCGCCGTCCGGCTGAATCGCGACGCTGGCGCCATAATCACTCTGGCCAAAACTCGACGTGACGATGCCGCCGCTCCCAAAAAGCGACGTCTCCGATCCGAATAGCTGGCTCGCGTCTAGTGTTCCGTTCGGGTTATAGCGGGCGACTGCATAATCGATGTTCGAGCCGTTGGAAGCAAAACCCGCTGCGACGATCTTCCCGTCCGGCTGGAGAGCGATCTTTGCCGCCTCGTTCTCGGCCGGACCGATCGGCGTCACGACCTTCCCGCCCGTTCCGAAACTCGGGTCGAGCGATCCGTCAGAATTAAGACGCACCAGAAGGAAGTCGCGTCCGGACCCTTCATCGATAAACCCGCCGAGGACGATCTTGCCGTCCCATTGGATTCTGAGAGAATTGATCTCCGACGCGGTGCCGAAGGTCAAAGAGACAATGCCGTCTCCGGAAAACGACGGATCAAGACTCCCGTTTGCGTTATACCGAACGATGGATGCCTGATTGGCGCCGGTTGTCCCGCCGGCGACGATCTTCCCGTCCGGCTGGATCGCGACGGCGTTTACCTGGTTCACCCCGATTTGAACCGTCACCACCCGTCCGTCAGAATCGAAACTGGTATCGGGGGTACCGTCGGAGTTGTATCTCGCCACCGCGAACTCGTCACCCGTCGGGCCGATCGAGATCCCGGCAATGACGATCTTTCCGTCGGGTTGAATGGCCAATGCGCGGGCTTCGTCGAAGGCGCCGCTGAAATCCAAAACGACCCGACCCGATGTGCCGAAACTGGAGTCCCAGGTGCCGTTGGCATTGAGACGGATCAGCAACATATTCTCACCCGCTGCGTCAACATATCGGCCGGCGGCCAGGATTCGCCCATCCGGCTGGACCGCGATTGCATGCGGGTATCTTTGGAGCGCCTCAGCAGGAAACTGCGGTATCAGCAGCCCGGACGAGCCGAAAGAATTATCCGTACTGCCGTCGCGGTTCAATCGGTACAGAGCGAACTTGTAGCCGGTCGTGCCGTCATTGATCGCGGTCAACGATACGATTTTGCCGTCCGGTTGAACGGCGATGTCCTTAAGAAGTTCGCCGGGGCCGCAGTCGAAGAACCTGAATCCGACGAAATTGAAAGTCAGATCGAAATCGCCGTCGGCGGCCGGAGTCGCCGAACCAAACAGCGTGATCGAAATCAACAGAAGGAGAACGCGTGAAAAGTGATGATGTGACATATAACACCTCGCGAAAACTCAACTCAAACGTCTTCAAGGCCACAAGGTTGGAAAGAACTTCGGAGAATTACAATGCACCAACCTAATGATATCGCGGCGTGAGAGTGCTTTCAACCTCTTCGCGGGTACCGACGCCGGAAAGGTCGAACTATGCCGGAAACTCTGCAAATACACCGATCCAAAGAATCGCAGCCCATTCATCGAGTGACCAATTGGGCCGCGATTTGCCCCGAAGCGGATTCGGGCTTTCTGATCTATCGATCGCGGCCAGAAAAATCGGAATCGATCGCGCGAGTCAAGATCGATCACCGCCGGCGGACGCGGATGCGGCAGACGTTCTCCGAAGACCATCTCGCGACAACTTTCACAAGCGCATTTTGCGTCTGATCGACGCGATATGGTAAGATTTTTCCTTTGTACTAAGCACCGTTTTGTTTTCTATCAAAGGAGTAGAACTTAAATAAATGGCTAATAATGCAACCCAACACATCGGGCAGGTCGTTCAGGTCATTGGCCCGGTCGTTGACGTAGAGTTTTCAGACAATTATTTACCACCGATCTATCAGGCGCTGCGTATCTCGAGCGAAGGATTTGATGTCGAGACGAAGATCGACGTCATCGCCGAGGTCCAGCAGCATCTCGGCGAGGGCCGCGTCCGCGCGGTCTCGATGCTCCCGACCGACGGTATGGTCCGCGGAATGAAGGTTATCGATCAGGGCGGACCGATCACGGTTCCGGTCGGCGCCGCGACGCTCGGCCGCGTGATGAACGTCATCGGCGATCCGGTCGACGAACTGGGCGAGCTTGTCACCGACACGCGTTATTCGATCCATCGTCACGCTCCGCCGTTCGATGAGCAATCGACGGTGCTGGAAATGTTCGAAACGGGCATCAAGGTCATCGATCTCATCCAGCCGTTTCTCCGGGGTGGAAAGATCGGTCTCTTCGGCGGTGCAGGCGTTGGCAAGACGGTTCTTATTATGGAACTGATCAACAACGTCGCGAAAGGCCGTGACGGATTCTCGGTCTTCGCCGGCGTTGGCGAGCGTACCCGCGAAGGGAACGATCTGCTTCGCGAAATGGTTGAGTCGGAAGTCATCAAGTACGGTCCGGCGTTCATGACCGACTTTAAGGACAATCACGCGTTCGACCTGACCAAGGTCGACAAGGGTTCGATCAAGGATTCCAAGGTCGCGCTCGTCTACGGCCAGATGACGGAACCGCCGGGAGCGCGTCTGCGCGTCGCGCTGTCGGGTCTGACCGTAGCAGAGTATTTCCGTGATCAGGGCAACGACGTGCTGTTCTTCGTCGACAACATTTTCCGCTTCACGCAGGCGGGATCGGAGGTCTCTGCGCTTCTCGGCCGCATGCCTTCGGCGGTCGGCTACCAGCCGAACCTCGCGACCGAAATGGGCGAGATGCAGGAACGCATCACCTCGACCAAGACTGGCGCGATCACGTCGATCCAAGCTGTGTACGTGCCGGCCGATGACTACACCGACCCGGCGCCGGCGACGACGTTCGCCCACCTCGACGCGGTCACCGCGCTTTCGCGTCAGATCGTCGAGCTCGGGATCTATCCGGCGGTCGATCCGCTCGCGTCGAACTCGCGCATTCTTGATCCGCAGATCGTCGGCGAGGAGCATTACAACGTCGCGCAGTCGGTCAAGAGGATTCTGCAGCGCTACAAGGACCTTCAGGACATCATCGCGATCCTCGGTCTCGACGAGCTTTCTGAGGACGACAAGCTGACCGTCTCGCGTGCCCGCAAGATCCAGCGCTTTTTCTCGCAACCGTTCACGGTCGGCGAGCAGTTCACCGGCCTCAAGGGCGAATACGTCAAGGTCGAGGACACGATCAAGGGCTTCAAGGAGATCCTCGAAGGCAACTGCGACGATATGCCCGAGCAGTCGTTCTATATGGTCGGAACCATCGAACAGGCCCGCGAAAAGGCCAAGAAGATGGCGGCCGCAGCCTAACGATTTTGGATTGCGGATTTCGGAATTCGGAATTGTTCTTCCGAAATCCGAAATCCGAAATCCCAAATCCGAATTGGAAAGATGTTGAACTTAGAAATCGTAACACCTGAAAAGAAGGTCCTGGACACTTCGGTCGATTCGGTCACGATCCCTACGTCATCTGGCGACGTCGGCATCATGACGAACCACGCCCCGATGATCTCGGCGTTGAGGTCGGGCGTTCTGAGCTATTCGAAGGCCGGCCAGAGCGAAAAACTCGTGATCGCAGGCGGATTCGTCGAGATCAGCAACAACAAGGTCGCTGTTCTTGCCGACTTTGCCGAAAAGGCCGAGGAGATCGACGCCGACAGCGCGAAACAGGCGCTTGACGCGGCGAGTAAGTCGATCGCGGGTTGGCACGGAACGGCCGAGGAATATGAATCGGTCAAGGACAACCTCGATCGCGCTCAGGCTCGCGCCCAACTTGCCAGCCGTTCGTAGAAAGCTAGGCGCCGGACGGACGTGTAAACAACAAAAAGGATGAAGCCAAGAGTGGCTGCATCCTTTTTTTAGTGCTCACTGCTCAAAGTTCACCGCTCACTGCCAAAGCCTGTTGCGCCACGACGTGGTGGATCGCCTTAACCTGTTCAAAGAGTTCGGCGTATTGATCGAGCGTCAGTGCCTGGGCGCCGTCGCAGAGCGCCTCTTCGGGGCACGGATGGACCTCGATGATGAGACCGTCGGCACCGACGGCGACGCCGGCGCGGGCGAGCGGAATGACCATATAATTCCGCCCGGTCCCGTGCGACGGGTCGACGATTATCGGGAGATGCGTCAGGCGGTGGACGGCCGGAACGATCGAAAGGTCCATCGTGTTCCGGGCGTGATCTGCAAATGTACGGATTCCGCGCTCGCACAGGATGACGTCGTAGTTTCCCTCTGCCATAACATACTCGGCCGCAAGGAGGAACTCGTCCAGCGTCGCCGACAGGCCGCGTTTCAGGAGCACCGGCTTGCGGGTCTGTCCGACATACTTCAGAAGAGAGAAGTTCTGCATATTGCGCGCGCCGATCTGGATGCAGTCGCCGTAGCGTTCGACAAGATCGACGCCGCGCTCGTCCATCGCCTCGGTAACGATGTTGAGGCCGAATCGGTCGCGTACCTCGGCGAGGATCTTGAGCCCGTCCTCGCCCTTGCCCTGAAACGCGTACGGCGAGGTGCGCGGCTTGAAGGCGCCGCCTCGGAAAAACCTGGCGCCGCTTTTGGCGACGGCCTCGGCGACCGCGAAAACCTGCTCGGTCGTCTCGACCGCACACGGGCCCGCGATGACCGCGAGCTCGTTGCCGCCGATCGTCGCGTTCCCGACTTTGACGACCGACTTTTCGGGCCGCAGATCGCGCGAGATGAGCTTGTAGGGTTTGGTGACGCGGATCGCGTCGGCAACGCCCGGAAGATTCTCGAAATGCGCCGGATCGACCGCGCCTCGATTGCCGGTGATACCGATCGCCGTTCGCGACGCGCCGGGCATCAAATGCGGCCGGAAGCCGAGATGTTCGACAACTTCCATCACGCGCTTGACCTGTTCGGCCGACGCGTCGGGTTTCATTACGATAAGCATAAAGACTCTCCGGTTCGCAAAATGCGAGTAGCGTGTCGCAATCTGCAAACGGCGTTTCGGAATCACGTTTCGTCGGCGACGCCGGAAATGACCTCAATCGTCGCAGACAATGCTGCAAATAACTGTCGATAAACCACTTGCCGGCATTCCTCTGACGAAACGGTACGGCCGACAGGACCGCGGCCCCGATTTACCCGGCATCTACGATTGCATTCGGCGTGCCGCGGATCACATCCGTTCGGGAACGTCGATCCCCATTGTTTTCAGACCGGACGTCAGGGCGCGCCGAGTGATGTCGGCGACCACCACCAGGACCGCGCGGCGGACTGAATCCTCTTCCGCGATAATCCGGTGGTTGTGATAGAAAAGATTGAATGCCTTTGCCAGTCCGAAACAGTATTTTGCAAGTATCGCCGGTTCGGCGGCGGCGACGGCGCTCCCGATCGTTTCGTCGATACGCGCCGCCAGCGCTGCCATCGCCCATATATTGTTGCCTGAGTCGCCGTCAAACATTGCGCCGACCTCCGCGGCGCGTTCGGCGATCAGCGTTCTTGCGGCTTCGAGCCCGCCTTCCTCGAGTTTGCGGAAGATCGAGTTCGTGCGGACGGCAGTATATTGGCAATAGACGCCGGTTTCGCCCTCGAACGACAGCGCTTCCTTGAAATCGAAGACGACAACCGTATTCTTCGTGAATTTCAGCACGAAGTAACGAAGCGCGCCGACCGCGATCTGATGCGCGATCAGCGTCTTCTCGCCGTCGGTGATATCCGGATGGCGCGATTCGACCTCGACGCGGGCGTTCGTCTCAAGCCTGTCGATCAGGTCGTCGGCCTTGACCCCGAGGCCCTTTCTGCCGGACATCTCGATAAAACTCTTCGACCTGTCCTCGTCCGAAAGCTCGAAACCGAGTTCCTCGGCCGCCGCCGGGCTGAGCGCGACCATTTCATAGCTGAGATGGACGCTCGCCGCCTCGCCCATCTCGGGGAAAATCGTCGCGACGCCCTTCTTGACCACTTCCTGCGGGTACGATTGGCGCGTGTCGATGACGTTGTAAACCGTCTCGCTGTGTCCGAATTGCGGCACGTTGCCCGTCGACGGTCCGCCCGTCGTTATCCAGACATCCTTCCCGTCCGAATATGTCCGGAATAGACGATAGTTGAAATCCATCCCGAGCAGGCCCAGCTTCCACATCTGGTATGCGATGTCCTTGCCGGTGTAGGTCACCGTGCCGTTCGAACGGACAAGGATCTTGTCGCTGTCGTGCTCGTCGGTGCCTTCGTGCGAGTCGAACGGCATCACCCAGCACCCGCTGTTCTTGCCTTCGGTCTCGAGCCTGATCACGCCGCGTTCCTTCATCAGTTCGAACGCCCTCTGCCAGAAGTTCAGATGGAGGATCTCAGATTCGCGTGGCAGCAGATCGTAACGTATGCCGAGCCGCTCATTGGTCCTCAGGATGCATTCGACATTTTGGGTCGCGACCCAGTCCGCGAGTTCGTAGACCTCGCCGGCACCGCTTTCGAGCTCGTGCAGGACCTCGGCCCGGAAACGCTTGTTAGCCTCATCGGCGGCGTAGAACTTGCCGACCTCGGTGTAGAGATCCCAGCAATAGAAATCGAACGGTACGGAGAGCACGGCCGCGAGTTTCTTGATCGCCGCGAGGTCCATCCTTCGGATATGAAGAAACCCGACGACGACGTCCGCCACCTGCACGCCTGTGTTGTCAATGTAATTCTGCACCTCGACGCGTTTGCCGCTTGCGCGCAGGATGCGCACGAACGTGTCGCCGAGGACCGAGTTGCGGACATGGCCGATATGCGCGGCTTTGTTCGGATTCACCGACGTATGCTCGACGCAGACCTTTGGCCCTGATTCGCCGGCGTCGGTGAATTCGCGATCGGCGTTCTCCGCGAGCCATTTCGCCCGATCGTAGAAGATGTTCAGGTATCCCGCGCCTGCGACCTCGACGCGGCCGACGAAATCGAACGATTCGAGGGCGGCCTTGAGGGTTTCCGCGATCTCGCGCGGGTTGCGTTTCTCGCCGGTCGCCTGCTTGATGCGCTTGGCCAGTTCGAACGACACCGGGAACGCGAGGTCGCCGAGTTCGGTCCGCGGCGGTACCTCGCACGCAACCGATCGGAGTTCGACTCCGAAAGCCTCGGACGCCTTTCTTGCTATCTCGTCGCGCAATATCTGTTGCAGGGCCAAAAAGCTCATATCGAAAAAAATTAAAGTATATCGAATTACGGCGCAGAACAAAACGCCTGCTTTGACGTTTATCGTTCTGCCCATTAGACTTTTTTTTATCGTGAGGGTTCCCGAAAATCTTGCCGAGGCGCTCAGGCGGGCGCGGTCCGTCGTCGTTCTGACCGGCGCTGGGATCTCGGCTGAATCGGGAGTGCCGACCTTCCGCGGCGGAGGGAGTACCGCAGTCTGGAAAGGGATGCCGTTCGATCGGATATCCTCGGCGCGGATGGTGCGCGAAGATCTGGACGAGGTCTGGGCCTGGTTCGATTATCGGCGGGGCGTTTTGAAGAAGTGTCAGCCGAATCCCGCGCATCATACCCTCGCTCGATGGGAAGGCCGTTTCGCCGACTTCACGCTCGTCACGCAGAACGTCGACGGGCTCCATTCGGCGGCAGGTTCGACGGGCGTCATCGAACTGCACGGCAACATCAACCGCGCGGTCTGCATCGGGTGCGGCAGCAAGTTCGATATCGCCGGCATCGTTCCGCACGAACCGGACTCGTGCGGCAAATGCGGTTCGCGTGTCCGGCCGGACGTCGTTCTGTTCGGCGAAACGCTGCCCGCGGGGGCGTTCGAGGCCGCCGAACGCAAGACCCGCGCCTGCGACGTGTTCCTTGTGGTCGGTACGTCGGCCCTCGTCTATCCGGCGATCGGGCTCGTCGAGATCGCGAAAGCGCACGGCGCGTTCCTCGTCGAGGTCAATCCCGAGGATACGCCGATGTCCGGCCTGTGCGATGTCACCGTCCGAATGAAGGCCGGCGAGTATCTGCCTCTGCTCTGACCCGACGCATTGAATTTGTAACCGATGAAAACGCTTTATTTTGACTGTTTTGCCGGCGCAAGCGGGAATATGATCCTCGGCGCGCTCGTCGCGCTCGGCGTCGATCCCGACGATCTGCGCTCCGGGGTCGGCAAACTCGGCCTCCCCGATTTCCGTATCGAATTCGAGACGCGCGACAAATCGGGGATCTCGGCGACCCACGCTTCGGTGCTGATACCCGACGAGAGATCGCACCGGCATCTGGATCAGATCGAATCGATCATCAACGGCTCGGAGCTGTCGGACAGAGTCAAGGTTCGGTCGGTCGCGATCTTCAGGAAGCTTGCCGAAGCCGAAGCGCGCGTTCACGGCATTGACATCCAAAAGGTCCATTTTCATGAGGTCGGGGCGCTCGACGCGATCATAGACATCGTCGGCGCCTGCATCGGGTTTGAACTTCTCGGCATCGGGCGGTTCGTTTGCTCGCGAATCCACGTCGGGAGCGGATTCGTGAAGATGGCCCACGGAAAATTTCCGGTGCCGCCGCCCGCGGTCGCCGAGATCCTGCGCGGCGCGCCCGTTTATTCGGCCGGGATAGAGGGCGAACTGATGACGCCGACCGGAGCGGCGATCGTCGCGACCGTCTGCGATTCGTTCGGTCCGCTCCCGGAAATGACGGTCGAACGGACGGCCTACGGTGCCGGAACGAGGGATTACGACGGTTTTCCGAACGTGTTGCGCCTGATGCTGGGAACAAGCGGCGTCGGCCGCACCGGTTCGGGACTGCTGCTGATCGAGACCAACCTCGACGACGTCACGGGGCAGACGCTCGGATATGTAATGGAGAAGGCGTTTGATTCAGGGGCGCTCGATTGCTGGTTCACGCCGATCCAGATGAAGAAGAACCGGCCGGCGACGATGGTTTCGATCCTTTGCCGACCGGAACAGCGCGAAGCGTTGACCGAACTGCTCTACATCGAAACGACGACGCTCGGCGTGCGCGTCACGGCGGTCGAACGCGACTGCCTTGAACGGTCAGTCGCGAGCGTCAGCACGCCGCTCGGCACTGTTGACGTGAAAATCGCGAAGCTAAAGGGTAGAATCGTGAATGCGAAACCCGAATACGAGCAGTTGAAACGGATCGCGTCGTCTCACGGGATCGCGCTTCGCGAGGTCGAGGCGCTGTTTGTCGAAGAATTCGAGAAGGGAAGAAGATAACAATTGAGTACGAAAGACAAGATGGTCGATCTCGATAAGATCGCGCAGGGCGTGCGCCTGATGCTCGAGGGAATGGGCGAGGACGTCGAGCGCGACGGACTGAAAAAGACGCCCGAGCGCGTCGCCCAATTCTATGCCGAACTGACCGAAGGGATGTGGGACGATGCGTCGGAACATATCCTCCCGTTGCCGGGCGATTCGCACGACGAAATGGTCATCGTCAAGGACATCTCGATCGCGTCGGTGTGCGAGCATCATCTCGCGCCGTTCGTCGGCAAATGCCATATCGCGTACATTCCGAAGGGCGGCCGCATAGTCGGGCTTTCGAAACTGGCGCGGCTGGCTGAGATCTTCGCGCGGCGCCTGCAGGTCCAGGAGCGCATGACGCAGCAGATCGCGAAGACGCTCTACGACGGGCTTCAACCGCTCGGCGTGATGGTCGTCATCGAAGCGGAGCATACCTGCATGACCCTACGCGGGGTCAAGAAACCCGGTGCCAAAACGATCACATCGGCGGTTCTCGGCGGTTTCCGTCGCGACCCGCGGACCCGCGCCGAGGCGATGGCGTTGATCAAGGGTTGAGACGTACGGAAAAGCGGGACAAGAAGCGTTGACGGTTTTCGAATATAGCCCGACCGCGAAAGTGGTCCCCGGGCAGCCCAAAAGGGTCGGTCGCCGATTGGAGATCGAAGGCCGGATCTATGATTCGCGGAGATTAAAGGAATATGAAGAAAATTATTGCGTTGGTCTTATTGTTGGCGATCGGCCCGGTCTCGGTGCTCGCGCAGAAAGACGATTACCGTTCTTTGTTCAGTGAGAAGAAACTGAAGGATTTCATCCGGATGTTCTCTGACGACGGTTTCGAAGGCCGCGCGCCCGGAACGCGGACCGGCGAGCTTGCCGCCAAATTCATCGCCTTTGAACTCGAGCGTCTCGGCATCAAGCCGGGCAACAACGGCTCGTATTTCCAGCCCGTTTCGTTGGTCCGGGCCAAGGCCGATCCGGCGACGAAACTTCGGGTCTCAAATCGGAACGCGACGTTCGATTACAAGTTCGGCGATGATTTCGTCGCCACGAACGGCGCGCAGACCGAGATGATCAACGCCGATGCCGAGATGGTTTTCGTCGGTTACGGGATCGACGCGCCCGAGCAGAAGTGGAACGATTACAAGGGGGATGATTCCGATTACCGCGGCAAGATCCTCGTGATGCTCGTCAACGATCCGCCGGCGAACGAAAAGGAACCGAATCTTTTCGGCGGAAAGGCGCTGACATATTACGGCCGCTGGACCTACAAGTATGAGGAAGCGGCGCGGCGCGGAGCGGTCGGCGCGATCCTGATCCATACCGACGAATCGGCCGGGTACGGATGGAATGTTGTCCGGACTTCGAACGGCAACTGGCGTTACGAGGTCGCTCGGACACCGCAAGACCGGACGCCGTTCCTGCAGTTCAAGTCCTGGATGACGAACGACACGGCGAAGCGCGTCTTCTCGCAGGCGAACCTGAATCTCGACGAGCTTCGCGAAAAGGCCCGCGACCGCAAGTTCAAGCCGGTGAATCTCGGCCTGCGCGCGAACCTGAACTTGAAGAGCGAGATCAAACGCGTCGAATCGAACAACGTCGTCGGCTTTTTCGAGGGCCGCGACGCCGAACTAAAGAACGAATACGTGATCTACACCGGCCACTGGGACCACCTCGGCGTCGGCGAACCCGATTCAACCGGGGACACGATCTACAATGGCGCGCTCGACAACTCGACGGGCTGCGCGCAGCTGCTCGCGATCGCCGAGGCGCTGACCAAGCTTCCGGCGAAAAAGCAGCCGAAACGATCGCAGGTCTTCCTGTTCACGACCGCCGAGGAGCAGGGTTTGCTCGGCGCCGAATGGTACGCGCGCAATCCGATCTACCCGTTGTCGAAAACGGCGGCGAACCTCAACATCGACGGCGGGAATTTTCTCGGACTGACGACCGATTACGGCGCCCTCGGCGCGGAGCGTTCGAATCTCTGGGAGATAGTCCAGAACGTGCTCAAATCGCGAAACATGACATATCTTGCCGATTCACGGCCGGAACAGGGGTACTTTTTCCGTTCCGATCATTTTCCGTTCGCGAAGGGCGGCGTTCCGGCGCTTAGCATCCGCAACGGCGAAAAATACGTCGGCAAGCCGGATGATTTCGCGAAGAACTTTTTCGACAAGTACAATCGCGAGAACTATCACCAGCCTTCGGACGAGTTTTCAGAGGACTGGCGCTTCGACGGGATGATCCAGTCGCTTGATGTCACTTTCGCGATCGCGATGGAGGTTTCCGATATGAAGAAGCTTCCGCGCTACAACAAGGACGACGAGTTCGCCCGCGCGCAGCCGGACCGGGGAAAGTAAAAGGTTAACGATTCCCGAGCGTGGAAAGCGGTCCGCTCGCCGCTTTCCATTTTCGATCATCACTCAATGAAGGCATTCTACGTCACAACTCCGATCTATTACGCGAATTCGCTGCCGCATCTCGGACATTTGTACACGACGATCGTCGCCGACGCGATCGCGCGCTACAAGCGGCAGCGCGGATTCGACACGTATTTCCTTACGGGCACCGACGAGCACGGCGTCAACATCCAGCGTGCGGCCGAAAAGGCTGGCCGAACGCCGCGCGAACAGGTCGATTTCATCTCGGGCGAACTGCGCCGGATGTTCGCCGATTTCGGGCTCGACGGCTATGACGTGTTTATGCGCACGACCGAGCCGTTCCATTATTCGGCGGTTCAGAAACTCTGGAAGACGATCGCTGCGAACAAGACGCCGAATGGCAACGACACGATCTACAAAGGCCGGTACGAAGGCTGGTTCTGCGCGCCGTGCGCCGAGTTCAAGACCGAGACCGAATACCGATTCGAAGAGGGATCGGAATCGCCGTTATGCCTCGTGCACGAGCGGCCGCTGGACAGGGTCGCCGAGGAAAGCTACTTTTTCAGGCTCTCGGACTACGGCGATGCGCTGCTCGGGATAATCGAGCGCGAACCGCAGCGGCTGCGGCCAGACGCCCGCCGGAACGAGGTCGC
>CAZARD010000020.1:27275-37437 GCA_964487505.1 uncultured Blastocatellaceae bacterium
AAGATGGGAAAGACGCTCGGCAACGTCATCAGTCTCGATATCCTGAAGCGCCATTTTCAGACCGACGTCGTGCGGTATTTCGTTTTGCGCGAGATGGTTTTCGGGCAGGACGGGAACTTCGGCTACGAGAACCTGATCGACCGCGCGACCGCGGACCTTGCGAACGGGCTTGGAAATCTCTCGTCCCGGACGCTCTCGATGATCGCGAAATACCGCGACGGCAAGGTCCCGTCCGGCGCGATTCGCGACGAAAATGTCCTGAACGCGAAGCGCGCGGGGCTGGCGACCGACGACCAGGAATTGGCCTCGGTGCTTGCCCGCGCCCGCGACGAATTTCTCAGGCGCTTCGATAATTTCGAGTTCTCGCACGCGCTCGAGACGGCTTGGACGGTGATCGCGCGGATCGACAAGATGATCACCGATTCGAAGCCTTGGATCCTGGCGAAAGATCCGAACCAGGCCGAGTCGCTGAACGCCGTGCTCTACCGGTCCGCCGAAACGCTCCGCTGGCTTTGCGTCTGGCTTTCGCCGGTGATGCCCGAAGCCGCCGCCGAGATCTGGCGTCAGCTCGGCCTTGAAGGCGATCCGGCGGCTGTCGATCCCGCTTCGCTCGAGTGGGGCGGGCTGGCCGCCGGGACAGCGATCGGAGAAACCGCGGCCGTATTCCCGCGGCTCGATAAAGCAAGAATTATGGCTGAAATTGAAGAACAAAAACAGGAAGACGCAGTACCGGCAGAAGCGCCGGTCGCGGAACCCGTGATCGAAGAGAACTTCATCACGATCGACGATTTTCTCAAGGTGGAATTGAAGATCGGCGAGGTGCTCGTGTGCGAGCGGATCCCGAAGGCAGACAAGCTTCTGCGGTTCGAGATCGACCTCGGCGAGGACAAACCGCGGCAAATCCTGGCGGGACTTGCCGAGTACTATGAGCCTGAGAAACTGATCGGGCGCAAGGTCGTCGTCGTCTCGAACCTTAAGCCGCGTATGATGCGCGGCCTAGAATCGCAGGGAATGATCTGCGCCGCCTCGCTCGATGGTGACGATACTCCGCCGGCGATGGCGACGTTCGCCGAAGAGGTGAAGAACGGCGCTCGTTTGAGATAGGGTGTAATGAAACTAACAACGATTCTCCTCGCCATCCTGTTCGCGTTCGGCACGGCGGCTGCCGTCGCGCAACGACCGGTTCCGCAGGTAAAACCGACACCGAAGCCGACCGCGACGCCGGACGCCGAGGCCGCGTTCAAGGAAGAACTGACCCGGATCACGCTTGAAGAGGATGTGAAATGGCGGGAATTCACCTATCCTGCGAACGGATTCAAGGCGCTGTTCCCCCGGACGCCGGCACAGAAGCGCGAGACGCTGAAGGACGAGGCGGTCGGTAATCTTCGCGTCACGATGTTCATGGCTGTCGATGAAACTGGCGGGTACGGGATCGGCCAGTTCTATTTGCCGTACGCGGTGAAGGATCCGGCAGCTATCAAGGTGCTGTTCGAAGGTATGCTCCAGGGAATGCTGGTCGATGGATTCGATGCCGACGAGGTCGTTTCGATCGATCACAAGGGCCGACCGGCGCTTTTGGTCGTGGGCCACGATTCCGACGGAAATGAGATAGAGTTCAGGGCAATGGTCGAAGGACGAAACGTCCTTTTCCCGATATTGATCAAATTCCAAAAGCCATTATCACCTGACGCGCCGGCAGAGAACTCGACCGCCGCGGTCCGTTTTCTTGATTCGATCGAACCGCTGGCCGAAGTACGTCCACCGGATCCGGCGGAAGATCCGAAATTGCGCGCGACATACCGGGATTCCGTCTTTACGAGCGATTACTTCAAGTTCTCGATAACGATCCCGTCTGGCTGGTTGCTTGTTGAACAGAGCGACGCCGAAGGCGTGCAGCAGGCGCAGCGGGAAAAGTTGGGCGTGAAATCCGAGGTCAGGCGGAATTTGTTCACGGTCGCCGGAAAGCCGCTTGGAATGGAGCGAAATCCGACAATAATTTGCAACGTGGTCAAATCGCCCGGTCCGTTCGCGACGGCAAAGGGCCTCGTCCTTGAGATCCGCAGTTCTCTGCAGAAGGACAAGACATATTCGTCGGTCGGTATGCCGAAGTATGAGACCGTCGGCGGCCAGACGTTCGTGACGTTGGAATCCGAGGCCGGTGTTTCCGGAATGTCTTTTTCCCAGAAACTTTTTGTGATCCTTAGGCGCGATCACGCGTTGGTCTTTGTTGTGACGTTCTCTGATCCGAAAGACCGGACCGCGGCGCTTGGTGCGATGGAGTCGATCAATTTCGGTCGTCTATGATTCTTGTAGATTCCCATTGCCATATCGACGGCGAGCAGTTCGATGTCGATCGGCACGAGGTGCTCGCGCGTGCGCGTGAGGCCGGTGTCATCGCGATGCTCAATATCGGGAGCGGTTCGCCCCGCGAGGATTCGTTCGAGAAGTCGGTCGAGCTCGCCGAGCGCCACGGGACGATCTACGCGGCGGTCGGGATCCATCCGCACGACGCGAGGGAATATGACAACCACGTTGAATCGCGGCTAATAGGATTGACCAGACGGTCGCCGAAAGTGATCGCCTGGGGCGAGATCGGGCTCGACTTTTATTATGATCACAGCCCACGCGACGTCCAGATCGACGTGTTCCGCCGCCAGGTCCGTGTCGCAAGGGAGTTGGACCTTCCGATCATCGTGCACAGCCGCGACGCTGACGATGAGACGGTCGGGATCCTGCGAGAGGAATGCTCTTACGAAGGTTTTCGCGGCGGCGTGATGCATTGCTTCGGAGGTACGGCCGAAATGGCCCAGGCGCTGATGCCGCTGGGATTCATGATCTCGTTCGCCGGAAATGTCACGTTCAAGAAGGCCGAGAACCTGCGCGATGCGGCGCGCGTCGTGCCGCTCGAACGGTTGCTGATCGAGACCGATTGCCCGTATCTCGCTCCGGTTCCGATGCGTGGCCGTCGAAACGAACCGTCGTATGTCGCGCACACCGCGCAGTTTCTAGGCGAGTTCTACGGCCTCGGCGCCGAAGAACTGGCGTCGCGGACGACCGAGAACTTTTTTCGATTCTTCAATTTGAGCAATAGTAATGATCGATAATGGAGAATCAACCACAATTTACTGACTACCGTCTACTGACTACCGTCAACCAATTATGTCCAAAGAAAACTCATTCGATATCGTTTCAAAGACCGATTACGCCGAGGTCGCAAACGCGATCAATCAGACGACCAAGGAGGTTTCGCAGCGCTTTGATTTCAAGGGAAGCAAAGCGACGGTCGAACTTGTCGGCAAGGATCTCGTGCTCGCCGCGGAAGACGAGACCAAGCTCCGAAATATGAACGACATATTTCAGGGAAAGCTCGTCAAACGCGGGATCTCGCTCAAGGCGCTCGATTACCAGAAGATCGAGCCGGCGGCCGGCGGGACCGTCCGCCAGACCGTGAAGGTCCAGCAGGGAATTCCCGGCGAGAAAGCGAAAGAGATCGTGAAGTTCATCAAGGATTCGAAGCTCAAGGTGCAGGCCTCGATCCAAGGCGAGACGGTGCGCGTTTCCGGCAAGGATCGCGACACGCTCCAGGATATCATCGCCCGGCTCAAAGCGAAGGACTTCGGGATCGATATGAAATTCGACAACTACCGAAGCAACTGACCTTGCGCGGCCGCGGGTCACCGTCCGCGGGAATTCGGATTTATCGATCGAAAGTGGCAGAATAGATTCCGGAATGCAGACGTTTTCACCGATTCGCGAAAAACTGAATCCGCCGTCCGGCGCGAGGCAGATCTTCGGGCTGATCAAGTCCGAGATGGCCCTCGTCGAGGCGGAGTTCGAGAGTCAGGCGAGTTCGAACATCCAGGTGATCAATTATCTGGGCGATTACCTGCGCGCCTCAGGCGGGAAACGGCTTCGGCCGGCCCTTCTCGTGCTTTCGAATCTTGCCGTGGGCGGGAACGCCTCGGATGAAAGCGTCATCCGGCTTGCGACGGTGATGGAAATGCTCCACACCGCGACGCTAGTCCACGACGATATCATTGACAATGCCGTCACGCGCCGCAACCGTGTGTCAGTCAACGCCCGCTTCGGAAACCAGACGGCGGTGCTGATGGGCGACTGGCTGTATATGTCCGCGTTCGAGACGTCGCTTCGCGAACGCAGCCTCGAAATACTCGACATCCTAACGCGGCTGACGCGGAAGATGACCGAAGGCGAATTGATCCAGCTGACGGTACTCGGGCGCTCTGACATCAGCGAGTCGGACTATTTCGACATACTCCAGCGCAAGACGGCGTATCTTTTCTCGGCCTGTTGCGAGATCGGCGCGATCCTCGGCGGAGCGAACCGCGATCGGCAGGCGGCCCTGCGCGATTACGGTATGAATCTCGGAACGGCATTTCAACTCGCCGACGACGTGCTTGATTTTACCGCCGACGAAGAGGTTCTCGGCAAAGCCGCCGGGGCCGACCTGCTCGAAGGGAAACTGACGCTGCCGTTGATCCTTCTCGTTCGCGCCGTTCCGAAAGTGACGGCCGAGATCGACCGGATAATCTACGACGGCGAGTACCGTGATGACTCGCGAAGCCGGCTGCTCGAACTCATGCATCTGCACGGAACCATCGAGGAGACGCGCCGCCGGGCCTACGGGTACGCCGGCGAAGCAAGGAAAAATCTTGCAGTTTTGGACAAAAACGAGTATTGTCTAGCGTTGGAAAACATTCCTGATCTTATGATCGACCGCGACAAGTAGGCGCGATTCCCACAAGCAAGCGAACGAATATGGTTGACGAAAATCTGATCGCCACTCTCGAGCAAAGTCTGCGGCAGACCCGAAACGCGCAGAACCGTTTGCTCGTGCGCTTGCGCGAGGTCGAATCCGAGGCGCATCGTCTGCGTCAGGAGATCGAGGCTCTCGAGAACAGCGCCGCGCAGACCGAACAGGCGATCTTCAGTCTGCTGGCGACGATGGGGTCCGGCAAGGTCAATTGGAACGCGCCGAAGGCCAAGCCGGTCGAAGACGATTACGACGTCGAGATCGGGCGTCCGCGTTCGGTTCCGTCGACCAATCCGGCGACGAATTATCCGCCGGGCGGCAGTTCGGTTTCGTATCTCAATAACTCGCGAAGTATTCCATCGATCAGTCCGACCGTCGAACCGATCAGCAACCGTTTTGCCGATCGGACGATCACGCAGGCCTGCACGCTGCTTCTGCGCGAGCACGGACGGCCGCTGCACGTCAACGAACTCTACAATATGCTCGTTGCCGGCGGGCTTCCGTTCACCGGCAACAATCCGACGATCTCAATCGCCGTATCGCTTAACCGAAACCGACGCTTTCGAAAGGTCGCGCCCGGAACCTTCGACCTCGTGATGCGCGACGCGTCGCAGGCCGCATCGTAACCGAAAAGCGTTTCCGCTTGCTCTGAACCGTCAACCCGCGGCGCCAGCGATCACGCCGATCGTCGCGGGATCTCGCTTTTTGGGTGCCGCCTTTGCAAAGTGACTCCTTTATTTCAGAGTACGCGATAAGATGACTTCACAGCTTTTCGCCACCGATTGCACGAATCTCACATAATATTCTGTGTTTGTTCGCGAAAGCCGTGAAATCCGCGGCAGAGGTCTTCAAATGCGTAATCGGGCTTATCCCAAATTACGCGTTAGGATTTCCAACGCGGATTCTTGACGAATTTCGGATTGGCTGACGTTGCGCCCTTTGCGGACTTTGCGTGGGAAATGCCTTTTTGGCACGTGGATGCCGGTTCCTCGCGCAAAGCCCGCAAAAGATCGCAACGGCGACAATCATAAAGTTTGACCTCTATTGCGTACTCCCGGCTTATGACATTCGCCGATATCGGGGCCAGTCTGGTCGGGAGGACGCCGAAGGCTTTGATCCCGAAATCCGGAATCGAGAACAGTGCAGATTTCGAATTCGAGATTCCGAATTCAAAATATCCAAAATCCAAAATCGAAAATCCAAAATCGAAAAATCACTTATCCGGGAGCAGTTTGTAGGTCAAGATCCGCATCGACTCCTGGAGGAACAAAGCGAATTCGCCGCGCGAGATGACGCGATCGGCGGTTTCCGGCTGTTCGAAATTGACCGGAATGACGTCGTCTCCGAAGACCCGCTTCCAGATCGAGATCACTTCGCCGCGTCGGACCGCGGTCCGGCCGTCGAACTCGTCCCGATCGTCAAACAGCGAAATGTCGAAGTTACGGAGCAAAACGACGATCGAATCTGAATACGCCGCGTCGCGTTCGGAGAACCTGATCTTGTCGCCGGCATCGATGCGTTTCGGGTTCGACGCTCGGTAGAGCCGATCTGTCGCGATTCCGGCGTCGGTGGCGCGCATTCTCAGGAACTCGAGCGTCAGACGCAACTGATGCGCGAAATCGCCGCGCGGCATCGGAAGATCGGGATAATAGTTTCGGTCGCCGTATCCGAACGCGATCCGATAATTCTCGGTCAGGTCAAGGATCGCCTCGAAATATGGAGAATCGCGCGATACATCGCGAAACGCGTCAATGTTCTCGGCGACAAAGAAGCGGTCGCCCGGCGCGAGCGGAATGAAGTTGTAACTGAGGACGCCGGAAATCCGGACCGGACGGTTGTCGCACAAGGTCTGCGCGAACCTCGCCTTCATTGCCGCCTCGACCGCAGCGCCGTGAAGCAAAGGCGGCCCGCTGATCTTCTCGACCGCGGTCACGCGGCCGTTCTCGTCGATCGCCACGGTCACGTCCACCGCGCCTCCGATCTTGGCCTCTCTCGCATCGGCCGGATACTTCGGGGACGGCATCGATTCGACTTTTCCGATCGCGAGCCGGCCGCACTTGCCGGCCGTCGCAGCTCGGGAAAGTCCTGAACCGTTCTCGACCTTGCCTTTGCTTTGCGCGAGGCTCGGCAACGTGGCCAGCGTCAGCAGAATGAACACGAACGTCGTTCTCATATCTCGTCGGCCACCACCATCGTACCTGTTCCCTCGTTCGTGAAGACTTCCGAAAGCAACGCGTTCCGTTCCGTTCCGCTGATGATATGCGCGGAACGGACGCCGCGTTCGACCAGTCTGACGAGACTCTCGAGTTTCGGGATCATTCCGCCCGTCGCCGTTCCAGTGGCGATCATCTTCCGGGCATCGGACGCGGTTACGCGCGAGATCTTCGTCGCCGGATCGTTCGGATCAAGATAGATGCCATCAACATCCGAAAGCAGAACCAGCTTCTCCGCTCCGAGCTGGAGCGCGATCTCGGACGCGATCGTGTCGGCGTTGATGTTGAAGACGCGGCCCTCGGCATCGGCGCCGAGCGACGAGACGACCGGTAAATAATCGTTGTCGAGCAGCAAACGCAGAAGGTCGGAGTTGATCTCGATGATGTCGCCGACGTTCCCGAAATCGATCGTCGTCCTTTCGCCCGTCAAACGGTCGGTGATCTCCCTGGGTGGACGCTTTTCGGCCTGGACGATGTTGCCGTCGACCCCCGAAAGCCCGACAGCGTGCGTCCCCCGGAAGCGGAGCGCCGAAAGGATATCGGTATTGATCTTGCCGGCAAAGATCATCTTAGCCAGCTCGAGCGTGTCGTCATCCGTCACGCGGCGGCCCTGGATCACGGTCTGCGCGACGCCCAGTTTCTCGGCGAGTTCGTTCAGTTGCTTGCCGCCGCCGTGTATGACGCAGATGCGTATGCCGACCTGATGGAGCAGCGCGAGTTCCTCGGCCAGCGACTCGAGGTTCGAGCGGTTCTCGGTGACCTTTCCCGAGAATTTGACGACGAACGTCTTGCCCTTGAATTTTCTGATGTACGGCAGTGCTTCGCGCAGCAACTCTAGTCGTTTTTGGATCATTTCTCTGTTTCCGTACGGCGCGATCACCCGACGAGCATCGCCAGGATCGCTTTTTGAACGTGGAGCCGGTTCTCGGCCTCGTCGATGACGACCGAACGCGGCGAATCAATCACGGTATCGGTGACGACGACATTCCGCCGGACCGGAAGGCAATGCATAAAGATCGCATTGTCGGTTCGCGCCATTTTTTCATCGTCGACGATCCAATCGGCGCGGTACGGTCCGCGCTCGGCGATATCGGCTACGGCATTGCCGTAATGCCGGGAACTTCCCCAACTCTTGGCATAAACGACCTCGGCGCCGTCGTAGGCGGCCCGGCAGTCGTTGACGATCTCGAGGCTTCCGCCGTTGGCCCGCGCGTAGGCTTCGATCTCGGAAACAAGTTGGCTGTCAAGGTCGTAGCCCGGCGGATGGGCGATGCGCAGATCGTGGCCGAACTGCGCTGCCGCCAGCGCGAAACTGTTCGGCACCGCCATCGGGAGCGGCTTCGGATGATACGCCCAGGTCAGCAACACTTTCTTACGGCGCTCGCCGAGGGTCTCGCGGATCGTCATCATATCGGCCATCGCCTGACACGGATGGTGCATTGCCGATTCGAGATTTATGACCGGCTTCGAGGCATATCGCGTGAATGCCGCGAGTACCGGATCGACCCGCTCGGCCTGCCAATCCTCGAGGTGCGCGAACGAGCGAACGCCGACGATCGAGACATATCTTTCGACGACCCGGACGAACTCCTTAAGATGCTCCGTCTTGTTGCCGTCCATCACGACGCCTTCCCGATGCTCCAGCGTCCAGCTCGTACCGCCCGGCTCGAGCGTCACGGCATTGCCACCGAGCTCGTGGATCCCGACCTGCATCGACGCCCTGGTGCGGAGCGACGGGTTGAAAAAGACAAGCGCGACCGAGCGCCCTTCGAGTGGCCGGTAGTTCGGATGAGCGTGCTTGAAACGGAACGCCGATTCGATCAGTGCCTCGAGCTCGCCCCGCGAAAGATCCGAGGTCTTGAGAAAATTCTTCATTTCGTCAAAGCCGCGCCGGCGCGGTTGATTCCCGACACGTGGATATTGAAATCGATGCCCGTCCGTGCGTAAACGTCGCGCATCGCCGATCCGACCCGTTCCGCCGTCGATCTGGTCGCCGAGAGCATGAAGACACTCGGCCCCGATCCGGAAATTCCGCCGCCGAGCGCCCCGGCGCGAAGGCTTTCGGATTTGAGATCGGCAAAACCCGGGATAAGGGCTTTCCTGAAAGGCTCGGCGACAAAATCCTCGAGCGATCGGGCGATCAGTTCGAGATCCCCGGCCGCGAGACCGGAGACGAGCGCGCCGACGTTGCCCCATTGGCGGATCGCCGTCCGGAGCGGCACGTCGGGCTTGAGCAGGGCGCGCGCGTCTTCCGTGCGGATCTCGATCTGCGGATGTATGACCGTCGCGAAAAGTTCCGGATACGCGAGCGGAATGACGTCAGCAACCGGTTCGGTCGCGCGGACAAGCGTGAAACCGCCGAAGATGCTCGCCGAAACGTTGTCGGCGATCCGCGAGCCGCAGGCCGTCAGTTCGCCATCGCGCGCGAACTCGACGAGTTCCGCCTTCGAAAACCGCCCGCCGAGGAGCGCGTTGCCGGCGACGGCCGCGGCGGCCGCGCTGGCCGCGCTCGAGCCGATCCCGCTCCCTGGTTTGATGCCCTTCGTGACGATCGCGCGGATGCCGATCGCGGCCCCGGAACGGGCGATCATCGATGTCAGGACGGTGCCGACGACGTTTCGGTCCGGATCGGTCGGCAATCCGAAATCGTCGCGGTGTTCGATGGAGATCCCGGGCGAGTCGGCGGCGACCAACTCGACCTCATCGAACGGGCCGTCGAGCGCGAAGCCGAGGCAATCGAAGCCACAAACGACGTTGGCGACGGTTGCCGGCGCTCGAACCGTTGCGGATCCCAAATTTCGCAATTCCGAAGACATTTATTATCATTGAGAAAGACGGCAAAGTGCCTCAAAATAATGAGCTTTTGCGCCCGCTCGCCCTGATCAATGCAATACTTTAGCACAAACGGACGATCGCCTCACGTAACCTTTCGGGAGGCCACGCTTTACGGCCAGCCGGATGACCGCGGGCTTTATTTTCCGGAGCGTGTCCCGGAGGTCGCCGCGGACTTCTTCGAGCGGCTTCCGGACCTCGACAAGGCGCAGGTTGCGTACGAAGTCATAAGGCCGTACATTGCGGGCGAGATCGCCGATGACAGGCTTTTCGAGATTTGCGCCGAGACCGTCGATTTCGATTTTCCGCTCGTCCCGGTCGCGGACCGGATCTCGTCGCTCGA
>CAZARD010000020.1:37537-40396 GCA_964487505.1 uncultured Blastocatellaceae bacterium
CTTGGCGAGAACATACACGCGATCGAGGTCGCGGCCGATTTCGATGCCTGTCAGGCGATCGCGAAGAACGCGCTTGCCGATCCCGAACTCAAACGCGAAGTCTTCGTGACTTCGGCGAACTCGATCAACATCGCGCGTTGGCTGCCGCAGCAGTTCTATTACTTTTACGCTTACCGGCAATGGCTCGCGGCCGGGCACACGGAACCGCCAGTGGTTTGCGTTCCGAGCGGGAATTTTGGGAACATCTGCGCGGGGATCCTGGCATATGTTTCCGGGCTTCCGGTGAAGCGCTTTATCGCCGCCTGCAATGCGAATGACATCGTGCCGCGGTTTCTCGAAACCGGCGAGATGGCAGAGCGTCCGGCCGTGGCGACGCTTTCGAACGCGATGGACGTCGCGCGGCCGTCGAACTTCGTCCGGATACTCGAACTGTTCGATCGCGATCACTCCCGCTTGAAAACGATCCTGTCGTCCGTCAGCGTGTCGGACGCCGAGACCGCGGCAACGATGCGCGACGTCTTCAAGCGATTCGGATATTTGCTCGATCCGCACGGAGCGGTCGGGTTCCGCGCGCTCGCGGACGATCTCGAACGCAACCCGGTGGACGCCGGTTATTTTCTCGAAACGGCGCATCCGGTCAAGTTCGATTCGGTGGCCGAGATCGTCGGATCGTTCGGCGCCGTTCCGAATTCGGTGGCGGAACTTGAATTGCGGCCGAAGCGTGCGGCCGAAATGGAGGCCGACTACGGAAGTTTTCTCGACGTTGTTCGGGGAATCATCGGAAAACACTAGTTTTCAAGGATTTGCAGAGATGAAGGTACTCAAGTTTGGCGGTTCGTCGGTGGGCGGCGCCGAGAATATTGAAAAAGTCATCGCCATCGTGCGCGCGCAGACGGAGCCGTGCATCGTCGTTCTTTCGGCGATGCAGGGAACGACGGACGCGCTGATCGGGATCGCGCGCGCGGCCGAGTCGGGCGACGAATCGTTCCGCGTCGCGATCCGGGATCTCGAGGCGAAACATGTTGACGCAGCTCGAGCGTTGCTCGGCGCCGGATCGCAGGACGGAGTGTTCGATTTCATCGAGAACCGATTTCACGAGATCCGAAGCATTTGCGACGGCGTCTTCATGTTGGGTGAACTGACCGCGCGGACGCTCGACCGTGTCGTCGGTTTCGGCGAGATACTGTCGACGAAGATCGTTTCCGCCAGTCTCGCCAAAGAAGGCGTCGAAAATCTCTGGCTCGACTCGCGAAAACTCATCCGGACCGATTCGAACTACGGCTTCGCGGCGGTCGATTTCGAAACGACAAACCGCCTGATCCAAACCGAAATCCGCGATCCCAAATCCAAAATCCCAAATCTCGTCGTTCTTCCGGGCTTCATCGCATCCGATGGTGACGGCCTGACGACGACGCTCGGTCGCGGAGGTTCCGACTACACCGGCGCGATCTTCGCCGCCGCGCTCGACGCGGAAGTGCTCGAGATCTGGACGGACGTTTCGGGAATGATGACCGCCGACCCGCGCATCGTCCGGAACATCAGGAAGATCTCGCACATCACCTACCGCGAAGCGATGGAACTGTCGCATTTCGGCGCGAAGGTGATCTATCCGCCGACGATCCAGCCGGTGCTCAGGAAGAATATCCCGATCTTCATCAAGAACACGTTCGTTCCCGACGATTTCGGAACCCTCATAGAGGCCGAGGTCGAGGATTCGAACGAGATCATCCGCGGCATCTCGAGCATCGGCAACATCGCCGTGCTCAATCTTGAAGGCAGCGGAATGGTCGGAATTCCGGGCTTTTCCAAGCGCCTTTTCGACGCGCTGTCCCGGGCGCAGATCAACGTCATCCTGATCACGCAGAGTTCGTCGGAGCATTCGATCTGCGTCGCAATCGACGAACGGTCGGGCGCGATCGCCAAATCGGCCGTCGACCGCGAATTCGAATACGAGATAAATGTCGGCAAGATCGATCCGTTGCGCGTCGAAACCGGTTTTTCGATCCTCGCGCTGGTCGGCGACAATATGAGATCGCATACCGGCATCTCGGGAAAGATGTTCGCCGCGCTCGGGCACAATGGCATCAACATCCACGCCATCGCGCAGGGATCGTCGGAGCGCAACATCTCGGCGATCATCCGCTCGGACGACGTGAAAAAGGCCGTCAACACGCTTCACGAGGAGTTCTTCTCAGACGGAAAGAAGCAGGTCAACCTCTTTCTCGCCGGCGTCGGGACCGTCGGCGGGCGGCTGCTCGCGCAATTGCGGCAACAGGCAGCGTATCTGAGCGACAACCTGAACATAAATCTGCGCGTCGTCGGCATCGCCAACAGCAAGCGGTTCGTGTTTGACGAAGAGGGGATCGACATTTCGGATGGGGGAAGCGGGACTTGGGATTTGGGAGCCGACTACGATTCGTCGTCGGTCGCCCTGTCAGAACTGATCACCGAGAAGAACCTGCGCAATTCGGTCTTTGTCGACGCCACGGCGAGCACGGCGATCGTTGCGAACTATCCGCGATTGCTCGAAAGGTCCGTCGCGGTCGTCGCGTGCAACAAGGTTGCGGCATCGGGGCCATTTGCGGGTTACAAACAGTTGAAAGACCTGGCCCGCGAATATGACACGCCGTTCCTGTTCGAAACGAACGTCGGCGCCGGATTGCCGATCATCAACACGCTCAACGACCTGATGCGCAGCGGCGACCGCGTGAACCGCATCGAGGCGGTGCTTTCCGGCACGTTGAACTTCGTGTTCAACAATTACGACGGGACTCATTCGTTCGCGTCGGTCGTCCGCCAAGCGCAGAATGAGGGTTACACCGAGCCCGATCCGAGGCTCGACCTGAGCGGAACGGATGT
>CAZARD010000020.1:40496-48381 GCA_964487505.1 uncultured Blastocatellaceae bacterium
AGAATGAGGGTTACACCGAGCCCGATCCGAGGCTCGACCTGAGCGGAACGGATGTGGCCCGGAAAATCCTCATCCTCGCGCGCGAATCCGGTTTCCGTCTCGAGATGGACGAAATATCGAACAACGGCTTCCTACCTGAGGAATGCCTGATGGGCAGCGTCGAGGATTTCTACACGGCGATGGAGAACAACGAGACCTATTTTCTCGATCTTCTCGAGGACGCGCGCGAACGCGGGCTGAAACTGAAGTACATCGCGAAGTTCGACAATGGCAAGGCTTCGGTCGGGCTCGAGCAGATCGGTCCCGAACATAACTTCGCCAATTTGTCCGGAAAGGACAACGCGGTCTTGTTCTACACCAACCGGTACGCGGACCAGCCGCTGGTCGTCAAAGGCGCCGGGGCCGGCGCCGAAGTGACCGCCGCGGGTGTTTTCGCCGATGTCATCCGGGCAGCGAGAAGATAGGAAATCGCGCGGTTTCGACCTCTGCGCTTACGCCTGGGCAAGGCGATTCCGTAATCGGCTTTTTCGCGTGAGCAATCGGGTCGCCGAAGGCGACGTCAATAAAAGCCCAGGGTGATGCGAAGCGAACCCTGGGTTATTCGTCGAACATCGGTGGTCGCTGAAAGCGACGTTGTGATCACGAGCGGAAGAGGTCGCCGTCCGCGACCGAAGGATTTGGTTTCCAGGAACCCGCGGTTTGATTGATGTCGCTCCGCTCGGGCTGATGCCGCAGGGCGCGCCTAGCCTGCCGATTGAACCCACAGTAGGAATGAACGGCCGCCCCCGGCCGCGTCAGCGACGATTGAATCAGCCGTCGCGGACGCGACGTGTCACGATTTCACGAAATTCCGTGGGTTGAAAACCGACGGCTAAATTCAGGGAATCGCTGTGACATTAACGAGTCGATCTCCGAATTTGTCGCCAATCGCGAGATACTTCGAGTTCCATGGTCATCCCATACTCAACGGCCAAATACATCGACGAACAAATCGATCTCATCCCGCGTCACGCACAGCGGCGGCAAGAGGCGCAATACGTTGGGATTGCTCGAGGTTCCCGTAATTATCCTGTTCTCCAGCAACTTCGCGTGAACAGCCTTTGCGTTTTCCGCGAGTTCGACTCCGATTAGTCCGCCTTTTCCGTGAACCGCGACGACCTCCTGGACCTCGCGCAGGCGGTTGCGCAGGTGCGTTTCTACGGAAGCGATATTCTCCATCATCCGGTCGTTCTCGATCGCTTCGAGCGTCGCCACGACCGCCGCCATCGCGATCATCCCGCCGCCGAAGGTCGTGCCGAGATCGTTCGTCTTGACACACGATGAGATCCTCTCGTTGACGAGGCACGCTCCGACCGGCACGCCGCTTCCGAGCGATTTCGCGAGCGAGACGATGTCGGGGACGATGCCGCCGGCGAATTCGCTTCCGGCGAAGAACCAGTTCCCCGTGCGCCCTACACCCGTCTGGACCTCGTCGAAGATAAGGACCGCGCCGGTCTCGTCGCACAGTTCGCGGAGCGCGACGAAGAAAGCAGGATCAGCTTCGGTCACGCCGGCCATCGACTGGATCGGTTCGAGCATTATCGCGGCCGCATCCGTTCCGGCGGCCTCGCGCACCGATTCGATGTCACCGAAAACGGCCGCGACGTGGCCCGGAACGTTGGGTTTGCCGATCTCGCGGTACTTGCCCAAAAACGTCGCCGAGATCGAGTCTGCCGTCCGGCCGTGAAAACCGCCCGTGAACGTCACTATCTTCTCGCGTCCGGTCGCAAAACGCGCCATTCGCATCGCATTCTCGTTGGCTTCGGTTCCGGAGTTGCAGAAGAAGGCTTTCGAAAGGGAATCGGGCGCGATCGAAACCAGCTTTTCGGCCGCGCGGGCGCGGATCTCGGAGTAAACGAGATTGGAGTAGAACAGAACCTTCCCCGCCTGTTCGGCAAGCGCCGCGACGACGTGCGGATGCGCGTGTCCCGTGGCGCAAACCGCGTGGCCGCCGTAAAGGTCGAGATACTTGTCGCCCTCGCTCGTCCATATCCACGCTCCGCGGCCGCTCGCGACGGCGATGTCCATTTTCGCGTATGTTTCGACCTGGAACCGGTCTTCGATTTCCTTAACTGACTGAAAATCCATATATTTACTTTCGCCGCGAATTACCCCGATCCAAGTCTCAAAAGAACTCTTAGAAACCGGCGTTCCGTATGATATCAACAACGCGACATTCCTAACTAGCTGATAGCTGATAGCCAATGGCTGACAGCTCGTTCCTGACGAACTTCAAGACCGCATCATGGATCAAGTCCTTCTTGATCCGTGCGAATCCGCGGGCACGGAATCTCAATCACGTCCGTTGACGAACGTCAGGGCGTCGTTGTGATTGATGACCGCGTCGCGGTTTCGCGCGAGCGCCGTCTGAAACTTGTTGTTGAAATCCTCGTCGGCGTCTTCGAAATTCAGCAGGGCGCGCGCCTCGCCGAACAACCCGAGCGCTTCCGATTCGGTTGCCGGACGACGGACCGAGACCGATTCGTCGATCAGTGCGATCAGCGCCGAGATCTTCCTGAGCCAGGCGAAGTGCTCGTCGTCGATGACTAGCTGAAAGTAATGGTTCACGCTCGTGATGCGGCCGTGTTTCGCCTCAAAGTCGACCTTGGCCGCGTCGAGCAGGACCTTGTGCAAGCGCAGCATCGCGCGGCTCAGATCCTTAAGCCCGGCGCGCGTTTCGTCGGTCAGACGGTCGTGTCCGTTCTCTTTTTCCATAAGCGACTATTTTAGGGCTTGTCGGACGGGAATCAAACCTTGCGGTCGAGGAATGACGTCGGCGATCCGGAAACGGCTCGTGCCAGGCGCTTTACCGATTCTGGATCGCGCTCGAAATCGCCGATCTCAGCGGGCGTGAGCTCGATCGTCAACGTGAAGACCCCGACCGTCCCGCACAGGACCTCCAGCAAATACCTGCCGTCATCTTCGAGAGTCAGATAAAAAGAATAGTATTCGGATGCGAGTTCCTTCATCCGGGATTTCGCAATAAAGGCGAATCCTCTTGATTGTCGCCGTTGCGATCATTGCGGGCTTTGCGCGAGGAACCGGCATCCACTCGCCAGAAAGGGCATTTTCCCGCGCAAAGACCGCAAAGGGCGCAACGTCTGCCAGTCCAAAACTCGCCAAGAATCCACGATGGAAATCCTAACGCGTAATTTGGGTTCATCTCGGATTAGGCATTGTAACGGGTCTGCCACGGATTTCACGAATTGCGCGAAGAAAGCAGGATAATCTTTGGAAAATCGTGTTATCCGTGGCGACAAGACGTTAAGCCGCTCTATCACGTATCCTGGGTTAATCCTAAAACATGCAATCGAGCGGCCGAATCTCCATATCGCCACGAATAGTACGAGTTCTCAAGCAATCTTCTCTGTCTGTTTTCGCGTGATTCGAGAAATGCGTGGCAGAATCCCTCCAATGCGTAATCTGGTTCAATGGCAAATCAGATTCGCATTCGGGAAGATCGGCGGAAGTTCGCGGGCCGATGCCTATCGCTCTCATTTACTAAGGGTTCGTGCCGATCAGCTTGAGTCCGGTCGTCTCGTCGAGTCCGAACATCAGGTTCATATTTTGGACCGCCTGTCCCGCTGCGCCCTTGACGAGGTTGTCGATCGCCGCGAAGACCGCGATCTGCTTCCCGCGCGCGTGGACGGCGATGTCGCAGAAGTTGGTGGTCTTGACCCAGTTGATGTCGGGCGAACCCTCGACGATGCGTATGAAAGGGCAGTCGGTTGGGATTTCGGATTTTGGATTTTGGATTTCGGATTTCGGATGGTAGAAGTCCGAGAAAACCTCTTTCAGGTCGCTCGTTGAAATTTCGTGCGCCGCTTCGGCGTAGCAGGAAGCGAATATGCCGCGCGCGACCGGCAGGCTGTGGGTCATGAAGATCAGCTCGTTGTCGAAATCTCCGAGCGTCCGCAGATGCTGCTCGATCTCAGGGACGTGCTGATGCGTGAATGGCTTGTAGGCGTAGAACGAGTTCATCCGCTGAGGATGATGCGTGTTCGCGGCAGGTTTCGCTCCCGAGCCCGACGAGCCCGTCTTGGCATCGACGATAATGCGTCCGACCGCCTTTCCGACAAGCGGCGCGAGCGCGAGCAGCGTCGCCGTCGCGAAGCATCCTGGATTCGCGACGTACTTCGCGTTCCGGATCGCGTCACGGTTCGTCTCGGTCAAACCGTAAACGAATTCCGACTGTAGTTCGTCGGCGGTATGCTCCAGTTTATAGAACTTCTCGAATACGGCCTTGTCGTCGATCCGAAAATCGCCCGAAAGATCGATCGCGCGCACGTTCGGCGCGAGCTGCGGGGCGAGCTTCAGCGCCTGCCCGTGAGGCAACGCGAAGAATGCGACGTCGCAATCGAGCGTCGAAAGATCATCCGGGGCCGCCTCGAATCGAAGCTCGCTGATGCCCAACAGGTTGCGATGAACGTCGGCAACGGATTTTCCGGCGTGCTCGTTCGCGGTTACGAGAACGATGTCGGCATTCGGATGCACGAGCAGTATCCGAAGAAGTTCGCTCCCGCCGTATCCGGAACCGCCGAAAATCGCTATTCGAATCTTTTCGTTCATTTTTCTGGTGGTTGCGTCTTATCCAATTCACGGGATGGCTGTCAGGAGTTGCGGCGTTCGTCCGCTTTCAGTTCTCCATCCAAACCTCATCATCCGCGAAATTCACGAAATTGATTCCATATTTCCGGATTACGGAGCAAAACGGATCAGAAATCCATCTCTCGCTTGTCCGGTTCAATGAACTCCCGGCGCGCTTGATCGGAAAACAAAAGATCACGGTTGTAGTAAAGCTCGTGATGATCTTTTCCGAACGACTTTGTCAACGCCCCGCAGAGCTCATAGAAACCAAGTCCGCGATTCCGGGCGACAAAATCGGCGACGACGAGCATCCAGAATCGCGTCAGTGTTTCATTATACGGCGAATTTTCGATGTCGGTCACTCCGAGGTTACGAAGAAGATCGAAGATCCCGCGGCGCATCTTGTCGAGCGCGTCTTCAAACGGAAGCTCCGAGACATAACGGCAGGCGACGATCAGGTGTTCGTCGTGATGCCAGTCGTCTCCGGAGATCGTCCCGGCTTCGAACGCCTCGATCATCGAGTTGATCTCGCCTTCGTTCTTGTATCGCATCGATAGAACAGAATCTCAGAAAACCGCAGGCGGCGCAAAACGAAAGTCGGCCGGGCCGCGATCCGGAAAGCGATGAGGTTCAGGCGGGACTCGCGACAACGATCTGTTTCGGCGAATTTGAACCGAACGGAGATTCGTCGAAGTTTCCGTATTTGGCCTCGATCCGGAAACCGTTCTGCGCGAATATCGCGTCAAGCTCCTGCGGAAAGAACTGGCGCATACTGAAGGAAACGGTTTGTTCTTCCTTCATGAACTGGTTCTTGTAGTGCCAGTGGATATGGTTGATCTGCGTCGCCGCGTCGTACCGGACATTCTCGGTGATCACGATCCAGCCTTCATCGGTTCGGTATTCGCCCACAAAATGACGTTTGTCTGACGGCCGGCAAAGAAGCGGAAGCGACGGATTGAAGACCTCGACGATGAACCTCCCGTACGGGAACAGGTGCGCGCGGACCGAGTCAAAACACGCGCTGATGTCGTCGGCCGTTAGAAGGTGCTGGAACGAGTTTCCGGCGGCGAAGATGAGTTTGAAGCGTTGGTCGATCGCGAATCGGCGCATATCTCCGACGTGCAGATCGGTCGCGACGCCCTCCGCATCCGCCTTTCGTCCCGCCGCCCCGAGCATTTCTTCGGAAAGATCAAGCCCCGAGATGCTCTGGAGATTCTGCGAAAGCGCGACCAGATAGTCGCCCGAACCGCAGCCGAGTTCGAGCACCGGCTCGCCGTAACGGTCGATCTGCCGTTGATAGAATGCGATCTGGTCATCGCCGACCTTTTCGTTGTGCACCAGATCGTAAAGCCAGTTGTTGTCGTAGAGATCCACAGCGCGAATTGGGATTGGGGATTTGCGAATTCGGATTGTGGTTCACGATCCATGAGTCGCGGCCTCGCGATCACACTGAGAAGCAGTACGCTCCGATGCTCGCTTGAAGACCAATCACAATCGCAAATCGCAAATCGAAAATCGCAAATCGAGAATCACGCCGCGAGCCGTTCGATCTCGACCTCGTCCTCAAGGAACAGATATTTTTTCCATTCCGGACGCGACTCCGCATAATGACACAAAAGCACGTGGTCGAGGCCGAGTCGAAGCAGCTTCTGCGATGTCAAAAGCGGCATTCTGGCCTGTTCCGGAGTGCGGTTTCCTTTCCGCTGGTTGCATTTTACGCAGGCCGCGACCAGATTGTGCGGCGTGCTCTCGCCGCCCTGCGCGCGAGGCAGGATGTGGTCGAGAGTCAGGTCGCGCGCCTGGCGGTGTTCACCGCAATACTGACAGCGGTAGCGGTCGCGAATGTAGATTCGGGCGCGCTTCATCGTCGTCTCTTGGCGGCGACGTTTGACGTGGACGTAGTTCCGTAGCCGGACCACGGACGGCACCGGGATCGTCGTCGAAGGCGAATGGAGAACGTTCGCGCCATCGTGCTCTTCGACCGTCAATTTGCCAGAGAACCACATGCAGACCGCGCGCGCCACGCCGATCGTGCCGAGCGGTTCGTACGAGAAGTTCAAAAGCAAAACTCTACCCGTTATCAATGGAATTACCTCCTGTCATTCGATTTCGCCGCACCTGAATCGATAGGAAAGCCCAACATATTGTAGCTCTCAAATCGATTGGCACTATATTACCCAATTTCAGCGAGGTTTGTATATTAATTTCTTGTTTCGCAGGCAAATACCCGCGCGGGATCCGGACCGATCGCCTGAGCCCCAGGCTAAGTCATTGCAAAACCGACATGTTACGAAAGGCGCAAAAAAAGTTGCAAGATAATTTCAGTTTCCCCGTTCTTCCGTCACGAGGCACAACGCCCCAAACCAACAGAAAGGAGAGACAAAATCTTGAAAGTAAACATTTCCAAAATCGTTTCGTTCGTCTTCGCGATCGCATTTCTTTCGATCGCGTCATATGCGGCCCCCAGACCGGATCTCGCGGTTCAGACCTGGGTCGCGCCGTCGAGCGTTTTCGTGAATTCGCCATACCAGTACACGGCGAGGGTCAGGAACATTGGCAACCAAAGCGCGTCGGGCGTCGTATTGTCGATCGAGTTCCCGCTGACGAACACGAGTCCGACCAAGCGGATCCTCGGGAAGGTCACGGGATTCCCGTCCAACTGCTCGATCAGCAACAACCGCCTCGTTTGCAATCTCGGTTCGATCAGTTCGAATCCGAACAACAACCTGCGGACCGTATCGTTCAATTTTGAGTATCCGGTAACAACAAAACCCCTGAACCTGATCGCGAGGGCGTCGACAACGTCGATGAACGAGATCGTGACGGCGAACAATGAGTTGCCCTATGCTCCCGCCGTCACCTATCAGGACCTGCCGATCACGACCGCAAATGTCGTCGTCTCACACTGCACAGGGCAAAACTTGACATCGTACTTCGAGTGCGAGCTGTATCCGAGTTCGATCTCGTCCTTCGAGATGACATTGGACACCGGCGGCGTGATCACGCTTGCGTATCCGGGATACTTCGGGAACTGGGATCAGCCCACGGCCAAACAGCTTCATTTCGTCGTCACTGACGGATCAAGCGGGGCCGAGTTCAACGGATTCACGTCGAAGACGAACTGCTTCGATGGCATCGCGAACTTCACACCCTCGAGTCCGTATATGAGCCCGTACCGGGTCTGCATTCAATAGGCGGCCGGGGCAATGGACAACTGACAATGGACAGTGGGCAACTGACAATGGACAACTGACAGTGG
>CAZARD010000021.1:0-19713 GCA_964487505.1 uncultured Blastocatellaceae bacterium
GATCGCGCCATCGGGGCCCGTGCCGAGTCCGGTAAATCCCAGATGCCGGGCCGCACGCGGCGATCGCTCCCGCGATCGGGCCCCCTTACTTCGTGCGGGGTTCTGCATCGGCGCGCAATTCATCAAGAAGGCGTCGGTATTCGGAGGCCTCGCGGGACCGGCCCGCGGACTCGAGGAGCTTCGCCAAACGCTTCGTGATGCCGGCCATCAGCACGTACGCTTCCTTGTTCTTCGGATCGGCCCGGAAGATGGATTCATACTCATCCCGAGCGGTTTTCAGATATCTGATCGCCGTTTGCTGATCCCCGCTCCGCTCGTGGATCGATCCGAAAAGGTTCGCGATCTCCGCGACATCGAATCGCGCCTCGCGGTTCGACGGATCGGAAGCTTGGTTCCGGCGCGCGAGGGTTTCCGCCTTCGCGGCCAATTCGAGCGCTTCGGGGGCGCGCGAGTTTCGGCTCAGTGTCGCCGCGTACGAACTGAGCGCGGCGATAAGATTCCGGCTCGAGTCAGGGCCGGGCTTCAGCTCATTCACGCGGAACATCAGTCCGTACATCCTTTCGTGAAAGGGCAATGCCGACCGGAAATACTCCGGCCCGCTTTCGGCAGGGCCCATTAGGATCGCGTTCTCCCCAAGCCATATGAAGTCGGTCCCGACCCGCTGCTGCGCCCGCGCCGCAAGTCGCAGTATCTCGGGATCGTCAGGTGCCAGAGCGAGCGCCTCGTTAGCGATCTTTGCCGCCATCTGGTGGCTTTCCAGCTTCTGAAGGAGTTGATCGCGGTTGCTGACCGTGCCGACGGAATCGCCCTTGCGAATGTAAACTGTCGAAAGCTGGCCGAGCCGTTTGGCCGAAGGCGCCTCGAAGGCGCGGATCGATTCCAGAAGTTCTACGCTGCGGTCGATCATCGAAAGCTTGAATTCGGCGGGCTCGCCGACCCGCGCCGAAATCGAAAGGCGTTTGTCGTAAGCCTTCAGAAGGTCGTCCTTGGCACCGACGTCGTCCGGCCGGGCGGCGGCGACGCGCTCCAAAAGATCGATCGATTTGCGGTAGCTCTCAAGAGCGCCCGCGGTGTTGCCGGTGTTGGCGGCATAGATCGCGCCCTGGACGTCGGCGAGTTTCAGATATGCCAGTCCGAGTTCGCGTTCGAGTTCCGCATCACCCGCCGAATCGGCGGCGAGCCCGTCGAGATACGCAGTCGCATCCTGCACGAGGATCTCGCGAACGGCGGTCGATCCGGGCAGTTTCTCGATCTCGTCGTGATATTTGAAAACGACGTTGTTGGCGATCGCGCGCACGTCACGGAAACGCTTTTCGGCCAGCGCGCGTTGCTGTTCGGCTCGATACGCCTGCCACGACGTCGCGGCGATGCCGCCGACGAGCGTCAGGGCGACGACCACCGAAGCCGCCGCGGCCGCCCGATTGCGTCCCACGAACTTTCTCAACCGATACGCGAAGGTATCGGGCCGGGCGATCACCGGAAGTCCGGCAAGGTATCGGCGGAGATCTTCGGACAACTGCTCGACCGACTGGTACCGCCGGGCCGGATCTTTCTGCATCGCCTTGAGGACGATATTGTCGAGATCGCCGAGCGCTTTTCGGTTGCGGATCTCGGATCTCGGATTCGACGAAGGCGCCGGCGGCCGCGAATTCGAGATCGTGTCGAGGATCTCGGCATAGGTTTTGCCATCCGTCTCGTATGGCTTGACGCCGGCGAGAAGCTGGTAGAGAACGACTCCGAGGCTGTAAACATCGGTCAGGGTCGAGACCTTTTCGCCGCGGATCTGTTCGGGCGAAGCGTATTGCGGCGTCATCATTCCGAGCCGCGTAGCGGTTCCGTCGGGTGCTTGCTCGTCAAGGACCTTGGCGATCCCGAAGTCGAGCAGTTTCGGCTTGCCCAACGACGTGACGATGATGTTCGACGGTTTCAGATCGCGATGTATTACGAGCCGGGCGTGCGCGAAGGAGACCGCGGCGCAGATCTCCCGAAAAAGTCCGATGATCTCATCGAGCGCGATTCCCGATCGGGCAAATTCATCGATCGGGACGCCTTCGACAAACTCCATCGCGTAGAACGGCAAGCCTTCGGCGGTTCGTCCGCCGTTCAGAAATCGGGCGATGTTGTCGTGTTCGAGCGAGGCGAGTATCTGTTGTTCGGATCGAAAACGGCGCAGGATGATGTCGTTGTTCATCCCGCGGCGGATGACCTTGACCGCGGCCTTCTGCCTGAAGTCGTCGGTCTCGCGGACGGCCTCGTAAACGACTCCCATTCCGCCGCGCGCGATCTCGCGCACGATCCGGTAATCGCCGATCGATTCGGGCAGCGTCTCGTTTTCGAACTCGCTGAGGTCAACGATCGGATCGTTCAGCAGGCGGCTTTCGGATTCGGACGCCGCGATCATCTTCTCGACCTCGCGCCGTGTATCCGGTTCGAGGGATTCGAGAAACCGCGACCGGTCCGCGCCCCGCAGTTCTGCCGCGGAGTCGAACGCCTTCTTGACCTTTTTCCAAAGTTCCGGGTTCAAATCACATCAGCTGGGTCAACAGCCACGCGCGCGCCGACGCCCATTCGCGCTTCACGGTCGAGACGGAAACGCCCAGGAATTCGGCGATCTCTTCGTTCGTAAGGCCGCCGAAGAATTTCATTTCGACGATCTTCGCCTGATCGGCATCCATTTCCTCGAGACGTTTGAGGGCCTCGTCAAGAATCGTGAGATCAAGCGATTCGGCGCGCGGAAAACTGACGGCATCGTCGATCGAGATGTGAGTTTCACCGGCGCCGCGTTTCTGCGCGCCGCGGGCGATCGCGTGGTTGACGAGGATCCGCCGCATCACTTCGGCGGCGATCGCGAAAAAATGGATCCGGTTCCGCCAATCGACCGAGTGCTGGTTCACGAGGACAAGATAAGCCTCGTTGACGAGCGCCGTCGGCTGAAGCGTGTGGTCGGGACGTTCGAAGGCCAGCTTACGGGCCGCGACGCGCTTCAGTTCGTCGTAGACAAGCGGCAACAGATCGTCGAGCGCGCCCTTGTTTCCGGCACGCGCGCGTTCGAGAAGCGTCGTGATCTCGTCATTTCGTTCAGCCATCGAAAAGGCGGCGAATATTATTCACCATCTATTACAAAGGCTTTTGCATTTTTTCTCAATCCGGGACGCGTCCTACATCCAGTCTTCGGCGTTGGTTTGCGACCAATCGGTCCAGATCGCCCATTGGTCGAGATAATTCGTCGGATCCATCAGGTCGCTTCGGCGTTGATAGTTGCCCGGCGGCACATTCTTGTACGTCATATTCTTCTCCTGCGACAAATAGCCGGCCGAAGACTTGTCGTACATCTCGAAATGCAGCATCGACCGCCCTTTGCTGTTGATCTGCGTCGTCGAAATCAGTTGGCCCTCCTGGACCGTGGCACCGGGATAGATTCCGTCCGCGACTTCCCGGCTGATCTCGGTGTAGCGCCCGATAAAGAAGGAATGCTCGATGATGACCGAGTAAAGCTTCGTGCCGGGAATGAAAGGGGTTTTCGGCACGCTGAGCACGATGCCCCATTCGACGGCCACGACCGGAGTCCCCGGCTTGACGACCAGGTCGCAGGCCGCGTGCGTCCTGTACGAACCGTCCTCAGTCTTGCGTTCAGCGCCGAATCGGATCTTCCCGTAATGATAATCGTGATCGGGAATCAGCAGCATTGGGAATCTCGCCATAGATCTCCTCAAAATCCTCCTTGATGACAAATGCGTTCCGACTCTCCGAAAACCGTCACCGGAACGTTTTTTATTGACCCGAGATACCGATGATTTTTGCGATCTTTTTCGGAGGAAAAAAAGATGACCAGAATCCTGTGTTTTTCCATTATCCTGTTCGGCCTGTCGATTCAGTCGTTCGGCCAAAACATCGCCAAGATCGCGGACGATACGTTCGACTACATAAAGGCCGGCACGTTCGGCAAACCAAAGGTGTCGAAGAACACGTCGAAGATCTCGCTCGGGCAGGTCCGGGTGCACTACAAGCTGGTAACTTCGCAGGCGACGGCCAAAAGCGGCAGCAGCGCCGAAGTGACGGTCTATCTCGACAGCGATCTTACGAACCAGGACCTGCAGAACCTGACCGACGAATTCTATGTCATTCTCCGAAACAAGCTCAACGCCGCGGGAATCACTGCCGGGACTTACGACGAGATCAAGGCGACCGGTTATTACGCGGACCGTCTGAAGGCGCAGGAAGACAAGCAGCTCAACGATTACGACGGCAAGAACGGTCAGGCGTGGGTCTCGTTCACGGCCTATGACGGCCCGGTAATGGTCCGTTGGCGACCGTTCGGCACGACCGAGCTGATAGGCTTCGGAAAGGTCAAGAAAATGGCCGACGCGGCCGAGACGACCGGCGGCGATATCGCCACATTCGACGTCGTGCTCGATTTCGCTTCGATCCAGCTCAAGGCCGGATTCCGTCAGGACCGTGCCGGCTGGCTTTACGATAACGGAAAGTACACCGCCGACTACGCGATCGGCGCGATGATGAACGTCCCCGACAGCTACGTCTTTATGATCGACCGCAAGAACAACTTCGATCAATTCCGGAGCGCGTTGCCGGTCGCCGCCAGCCGCCTGTTCGCCGGCAAGCCGTACGAGGATCCGTCGAAGGCGGCGCTCAAGACAAAGCAACTGCTCGGCGACGCGCGTTTCACGTTCACACCGCTCGTGATCAATTCAAAGCGCGAGATGTATCTCAGTGCCGCGCGCGAGATGCTAGGTTTGTACGCCGATATTTTCGTCGAGAAGATGAAAGTGATCCGTGGACAAACGACACCCGCGAACTCGAACGCTCCGGCCCGGAGCGCCGACAACACGACGCTTCAGCAGGTCAACGAGGCGGCGAAGAAGAATAACGAACCGACGCCGGTCACGACGGGTGAGCTCGAGGCTGCGGCGGCCGAGGCGCAGCGATCCGGAAAATTCAAGCTCGCCGCCGATTACTACGGTGAGCTGATAGCGAAGCAGCCGAATGAGATCAAATGGTACATCGGGCGGGGTGCGATCTATCTCAACAACCTCAACGACATCAAGGCGGCAATCAGGGATTTCGAGACGGGGATCAAACTCGATCCGAACGAGCCGGTCTTCTATTACAACCGGGGCACGGCATACATCAAGCAGGAAGAATGGAAGAAGGCCAAGGGGGATTTCGACAAGCATATCTCGCTCAATCCGAATATCGCCGAATCTTATTTGAACCGGGGCATCGCGCTGATTGGTCTTAAGAAACTGGACGATGCCTTTGCGGATTTCAACCGCGGCATTCAGTTGAATCCGCGTCTTCCGAATCTCTACCGGGCACGGGCGGTGATCTACAAAGCGAACGGCAACCTGGCGGCCGCGCAGGCCGACGAGATACGCGCCGCGCAGCTGTCTCAGTAGTTTAAGGCGCGCGTTCCGCGGCCGCCTGCAGTCACGGCTTCAGGCGGCCGCGCGTCATCCGCGAGGTGCGTCGGCGGGTCCCGTTTGTTTTGAGCTTCCGATTGTCCAAGGGCGGATCGGAACTTGTTGCCCGCGGAATCGGTCCGTAGTCGCGCCAAAGCTCTCGCGGCTAAAGAAGGATTAACAATCGTTAATGACGCCGTGGCCGACAACGCTTTAGCATAGCTTTAACTTCTTTTTGTTCTCCGAGAATCCTCCGGCGATTCAGACGAAACACTCACGTGCAATGTTGTTGCATTTATGAAACACTCCTGCTATATTCGGAGACGGTTCGAAAAGAATCATCCAAAGGAGAAAGCAAAAAGATGGCACAACCGGCTATGAGCATTGATTCCAAAGGCAAGGCGATCGATTCCGCACTTGCTAACATTGAGAAAAAATTCGGTAAAGGTTCGATAATGCGGCTCGGCGAAAGACCGCACGAGGATGTCGGAGCGATTTCGACCAACTGCCTCAGTCTCGACGCCGCGATCGGCGTCGGCGGCTTTCCCCGCGGACGCATCATCGAAGTGTTCGGACCGGAAAGTTCGGGCAAGACGACGCTCGCGCTTCAGGTCGTCGCGCAGGCCCAGAAATTGGGCGGCGTAACGGCGTATATCGATGCCGAGCACGCGCTCGATCCGGAGTATGCCGAAAAACTCGGCGTGAACATCGACGAATTGCTGATCTCCCAGCCCGACTCGGGCGAACAGGCGCTGGACATCGCCGAGACGCTCGTCCGCTCGGCGTCGATCGATGTCATCGTCGTCGATTCGGTCGCCGCGCTCGTGCCACGCGCCGAGATCGACGGCGAGATGGGCGACTCGCATATGGGCCTGCAGGCGCGGCTGATGTCGCAGGCACTCAGAAAACTGACGAGCACGATCTCGAGCACGAACACCTGCTTTATCTTCATCAACCAGCTGCGTGACAAGATCGGCGTCTTTTTCGGTTCGCCCGAAACGACGACCGGCGGCAAGGCGCTGAAATTCTATGCCTCGGTCCGCATCGACATCCGCCGCATCGGCGCGATCAAGGACGGCGACAAGATCGTCGGCAACCGGACGAAGGTCAAGATCGTGAAGAACAAGGTCGCGCCGCCGTTCCACGAATGCGAGTTCGACATAATGTACGGCGAGGGCATCTCGCGCGAGGGAGATCTGCTCGATCTCGCGGTCGCGAACGGCGTCGTCGAAAAAAGCGGCGCGTGGTTCTCGTACGGTGGAGAACGGCTCGGCCAAGGCCGCGAGAACGTCAAGAACATGCTCAAGGAAAATACCGAGACGTATGATCGGATCGAGCACGACGTGAAGATGAAGCTCGGATTGATCAAGACCGCCGCCGCGGGCAACGAACAGTGAACCGTTCAGGGCCGGGCTCCCGCACGGCCGCCGCGGGCAACCCACAGTTCAGGGCCGGGCTCCTGCCCGGCCGCCGCTGGCGGTGAAGGGTTCAGGGCCGGGCTCCTGCCCGGCCGGCGCCGGCGTCGTGGCACTGAAGCCGGGCTATGCCCGCGGCGAGTCAGAACCGGGAGCGGTAGCGACCGGCAAACACAAGACACCACTGTTCGACCCACAGGACCGGCCCTTAATCACTCGGGCTGCGCCCGAACGCCAAGAATCAAAGGACGGACGATGATCGATCATCGTCCGTCCTTCCGGTCTCCAAACATTGCGCCAAAATCACGTGCATACGCGTTTTCGACACAAATCCAAAATATACAATCGCCCCTACGGTATCTTGACCGTCTTCACGCCTTTGTTGACGGCCTTTCGGATATCGCTCTGGACCTTATTGACCGCGTTCGGATCCTTAATGACGCGGTTCATCTGTTCCTTGAGGGTCTTTTCGTCCGGGATTCCGGGCGTCGGGGTGGCGCCTTTCGGGACCGGGGTCTTGCCGACCGTCGCCGGATCCGGAATTCCCGGGGTCGGAGTCGCTCCGCGCGGCGCGTTCGAGAGATTCGCCTGATTGACCGGCGGTATTCCCGGAGTCGTTTTGCCGTCAGGCGCGATCGGCGTGCCCGAAAACTCGGGCGGAACGTTCGATGCGGTGTTCGAGTTCGGTCCGGTCTGCGAATTCCCGGGAGCCGTGGCCGATGTGCAGGCGGTCGCAAATGCCGCCAATGACAAGATCGCGATGTAAATGAAAAGCTTTGCCGTCATACGTTTTCCATAATAAACCAACCCCGAAGGCGGTAGACAGTAGGCGGTAGACAGTAGGCAAAAGCCGGAAGACAGTTCGCAATTAAGTTACGCCACCAGTCGCCGGTAACAAACGGACAACAATAAACTATACTCTACTGTCTACCGCCTACCGTCTGCCAAACATAACTGTGCCGGCTTGAATGTTGCGCCTCCGGAGGGCGGCGACGGCGTTCAAACCGGCACGGGCAGGTATCAAACGGAATTCGGAAGGTTTTAGCAGCCGACATGGGCAGAACAGCTGCTAATTCGGATTATAGACCCATCACCGTCGATGTCAACATCTTTTTCGAGCTTGCCCCGGTAAATCAAAGACCCTGACGGTTTCCCCGCTCGTGATTTGACATCAAAAACGGCTATCCATTAGACTTACAAATTCGTGCCGAGGGTGATTCCGAAGCGCAAATTTCCGGCCAGGTAGCTCAGTTGGTAGAGCAGCGGACTGAAAATCCGCGTGTCGGCGGTTCGATTCCGTCCCTGGCCACCACGATCTTGAAAAAGGCTCTCGGTCGGGAGCCTTTTTCCATTTGGGATTCGGGATTCGGGATTCGGGATTCGGGATCTGGGATTTGGGATCACTAGTGTCAGATTGAAATTTGTTTTACAGCCATAAGTAGCGATTTTTAGGCGATTTACAGATCTTTTTCAATTTTTCGATTTCAGCGGTCCTCGGGCGGACCGGACTCTGACGTAATAATTACAAGTCAGTTCGAACAACGCGTTGGGCCCAAGGTTCGGATATCGGCTTCTTGAGCGTGCGGCGCACGCGACATATCGATAGCACCACGTGGAGCGGCGCGGAACGCGGTGTGCCGGGCCCGGTTTTGGCCGGAGCGTGTAAAATCACGCGTCTCCGGTCTGTTTGGACATCAGACGCGTATTTCACACGCTCGTCGAACGTATTGGAAATCCCACACCAGGCTCGGTTGCGCCTTCGCCTGGTGCTATCGACACGACGCGTGCTCGGCACGCTAGACCGGGTTTATCGAATCGATCGGACGTGCCGCGAGAAATCGGGGGTTCGTTTCGGGAACGCCCATTTCGGAGATTGTCAGGCAATGCAACCTGGGCTTCAAGAAGCAGTCGTCAAGCGTTTTGAACAGCATTGATTTGGGATTCGCGGTTCGTGGGACGCTTGTCGGGAACGTTCCGAAACCTGCCGACGCGGGCGCTTTCAATCCGGACCGAACTGGCGTAATCTTTCGATGCCCCCTTTGCAATCGAATATGGAAACGATTCTCATCAGAAACGGCCGGATCTTTTCGGGCTACGATCGCCCGTCGGTCACCGGCGACGTGCTCGTCCGCGACGGGAAGGTCGAGACCGTTTCCGAATCCGCGATCGAGATCGCCGACGTTTCCGTTTTCGACGCTTCCGGGAAATGGGTCGCCCCGGGTTTCATCGACAACCACACGCATTACGACGGAGAGGTCCTCGCGGCGCCCGCGCTCGGCGAGTCCGTCCGGCACGGCGTCACGACCGCGATCGTCGGGGGATGCTCGCTTTCGTTCGTCTATGCCGATTTCGAGGACTGCGCCGATATGTTCACGCGTGTCGAGGCCTTTCCGCGCGATCTTCTTTTCGAGATCCTCAAAGAAGGCAAAACCTGGTCAACGCCCTGCGAATGGATCGAGCATATCCGGAGCCTCGACCTCGGCCCGAACATCGCTTCGTTCATCGGCCATTCGGACATCCGCGCGTGGGCGATGGGCATCGACCGGTCCTTGAGCGAAACCGAGCGGCCGACCCCGGATGAGATCAAACAGATGGAATCGATGCTTGAGGAGGCGCTCGATGCCGGATTCATCGGCATCTCGATGCAGCACAATCCGTGGGACAAGATGGACGGGCGGCATTGGTCGAAGCTCCTTCCGGCGGCTTACGCGCGCGCTCACGAGCGCAACGCGCTGACGCGGATCGCGCGGCGTCGGGGCGCGCATCTGCAGGGCGTGCCGAATCTCGTCAACCGCATTGCGCTCTTTTGGTATCTCGCGCAGAGTTCGGGGTTCTTTTGGAGAAAGCCGCTCAGAACTTCGCTCGTGGCGATGATGGACCTCAAGGGCGATCCGTACATTCGCGGCCTGATCAGCCTTCTTGCGACGACATTCAACAAGCTTTTCCGTGCCGATTTCAGGATGCAGGCGTTTCCGGTCCCGTTCCGCGTTTTCGCGCGCGGAATGGACCTCGTGATCTTCGAGGAATTCCCGACCGGAGCCGTGGCGCGGCATCTCGCGAACGATCTCGGGAAAAGAAACGAGACGCTGAACGATCCCGATTACCGGGCGCGGTTCAAAAAGCATTACAAGAACAAACTCGCGCCAAAGGTCTGGCAAAAGGACTTCGGCGACGCCTTTGTCGTCGATGCGCCCGACAAAAGCTGGATCGGAAGGTCATTTGGCCAGCTCGCCGAAGATCGCGGCCAGCACCCGGTCGATGCCTTTCTCGACATCGTCGTCGATCTCGATCAAAGAGTGCTCTGGGAGACGACGATCGGGAACCACGATCCTTCGAGATACAAGCCGCTATACAACGATCCGAACGGAATAATCGGTTTCGCCGACTCCGGCGCGCATATCAACAACATGGCGTTCTACAACTTCCCGCTGCGAATGCTGCGTTATGTCCAGGCGTCACACGAAAAAGGCGAACCGATCATGTCTTTTGAGAAGACGATCTGGCGACTGACAAAAGAGAATGCCGATTTCTTTGGCCTCGATGCCGGAACGATCGAACCGGGAAAGCGCGCCGACATCGTCGTCATCGACCCGGCGAAGCTTTCCGAAGCGGTCCACGAATATCACGAGGACGAATTCATCGCCGGTCACCGCCGGCTGGTGAACCGCAACGACGACGTTGTCGAACTTGTCTTGATCGGCGGCAAGACCGCGTGGCGGAACGGCGCGTTCAGCGAGCGGTTCGGCAATGAGCGGTACGGTGATTTCCTTTCCGGGAATCACATCTGAGAAAGCCGCGCGGTACGCGGCTACAACCCTTGCGCGCTAAAATCGAACCCGGTCACGTTCGCGCCCGGCGTCACCGTACGACTCGTTTGCGTGAACGAGAATTTGCGGGTCGTGACCGTAACGGTGTAGCGCACTCCGATCTGAAGTCCTGCGAAGCTGTACGAGCCGAAACTTCCGGTTTTGACGGAGACCGGAGCCGGGAGCGTCGGACTCGTCAAAGTCACGATCGCGTTCCTGATCCCAGCTCCTTCGGCGGTCAGAACGCGGCCGCTGATCGACGTGTTGGCCACCGGCACCATCGCATATGCCTTGACGACTCCGTTCAACACGCCGGTTCCGACAATGATGTTGCCTTCGCTGATCCCCAACGCGGAGGACGACGTGTTCGTCGAAAGGTCCCAGCCGGTTCCCTGCGGGATCAGATCGGCAAGACGATACGACGACGTCCCGTCATAGAGAAACGGGATCGCGAACGCCGAGGATGCGGTTCCGACCGCCCAACCCGACGAGTTCACGGCGCGCGCGGACCCTTGCGTCGTGCCCGTTGGAAACGGGATCGCGACCATTCCTCCGGCCGGCGTCCAGATGAAAGGCGTGCCCGACCCCTGATTGAGCATGCTCGAGCCGACGACGTGACCGGCATTGCTTATACCGAACGCGAGCGCCCCGTTCATCCCGGGCAGCGCCCCGACCTCGGTTGCCGATCCGGCCCCGATGTCGTAGACCATTCCGACGTTGCGAGCCGCGTTGTTCGGATCGATTCCCGTTCCGATTATCCGGCCCGAATCGTTGATGCCGAACGCGGTCACGAAAAAGCTTCCGCCGGCCGTTGTCTGCGAAATATACGTAGACGTTCCGTTGCTGTAGTAGACGGCCTTCTGCAATGAACCGCCGTTTACCGATCCGACGACGACGCCGGACGAATTGACATCGTTGGCGTCCCCGAGCGTTTCACCGGCGGGCATCGGAAGCTGCGAGGCGATACCGTTCTGCCAAACAACCGGCAATCGGCTGGTCCCGAACAGCGTCGTCGAGCACGTGCCGACAACGACGGCCGAATCGTTTGCGCTGTTGGAAACGCAAAACGGTCGTCCCGAGAGGTTCGGCAGCCCGATGATGCCGCCCGCCGGCGTCCAGGTGAACGCCTGTGAGGCGCCGGTACGGATCGAACGTCCGACCGCGGTTCCCAGAGGCGATGCGCCGAAACCCTGTGAATTGGAATCGGCGGGCAAAACGAGGCCGATCTCCACGATCTGGTATTGGGGGACAGGCACGGTCCCGAGTTCCGATCCGTTCTTCTGACCGAGAGCGGGAACAGAACGGAACAGGATCACAGAGAACACGACGGCGCAGGCGGTCGCGATACAAACGAAGCGTCGGATCAGATCGAACGGGTTACTCATAAGTCTCCTGAAACTAGACTGAATTCGGATAAAGCACGGGTCTAAAGGCTATTTTGGATAGGCTCCTTTGTCAATGGCGTTGCGCGGCTTTGCACCGCAATGCCCGCGGCGGGTTGAACTCCCGCGATTTCACGGCTAGCATCATTTCCAAGTTGTCGAAATGCGTCGGGTCCGGCGTGTCGTCTTAACGAACGAAATCATGTTCCGAATCAAGATAGCCCTGGTTGTGATCGTCGCCGCCGTTTTTGGCGGATATTTCTCATCCGGCATTCGGACATCGGCGACGCCGGCGGCGTTTCTCCCGCCGCCGCGACGGGTTTCGGCGTCGGACGGCGACTATATCGACAAGGTCTCGGTAATGTGGAACGCGGTCCGCGGCGCGACGCGCTACAGGATATTTCGGAACGTCACCAACGATCCGTCCGGAGCGACCGATATCGGAACGACCGCCGCCGGATATTTTTTCGATTTCAACGCCCCGATCGGACAAACGCATTACTACTGGGTGCGCGCCGAAAACGATTCGACGGCGAGCGACCTTAGCGTTTCTGATTCCGGCCTGCGGGTCGCCGGGACTTTTCATTCGAGCATCTTTTCGCCGCTCTCGCCGCCGCCGGTGCCGACCGCCAATGCCGTGACCGCGGCGAAGGCGATGCTCGGCAAGACGCTTTTTTGGGACGAGCAGCTTTCTTCGACGCGGACCGTCGCCTGCGGCACCTGTCACCGGCCCGCATCTGGAGGTTCGGATCCGCGATCGGCAGTCGGCGACGCGCGTTCGCGAAATCCCGGATTCGACAACGTGTTCAACAACGCGGACGACGTTTTCGGATCGCCCGGCGTTGTTGCGAACAATCCCGACGGAACGCTTTCGCCGTCGCCCGTTTTCGGATTCGCCGAACAGGTCACCGGCCGCAAGGCCCCTTCGTATCTCAACGTCGGCATCACGACCAACGGAACCTTTTGGGACGGTCGTGCGACGAACACTTTTCGCGACCCGCTCACAAATACGGTCATCGTCAACGACTGGGGCGCGCTCGAGAATCAATCGATGGGGCCGCCATTGAGCGCCGTCGAGATGGCGCATACCGGACGGACGATCGCCCAGGCGGCAGCGCAGATCCAGAATTCGAGACCGCTGGCGCTCGCGTCGAGCATCCCGGCATCGCTCCGCGACTGGATCGACGGAAGATCCTACCCACAGTTGTTCGAGGAAGCGTTCGGCACGCCAGAGGTCACACCCGCCCGCATCGCGCTCGCGATCGCGACGCACGAGCGGACGCTGTTTTCGGACCGCGCTCCGCTCGACCGTTGGGCGGCGCAGATCGAAACGCTTTCGCCGGCCGAGGAACGCGGGCGCGACGTTTTCGTCAACGTCAATTGCAGCTTTTGCCACGGCGGGCCGGTGCTCTCGGACCAGAATTTCCACAACGTCGGGGTCCGTCCGCAGAACGAGGACACGGGCCGTTTCGCCGTGACGGGAAATGCCAACGACAACGGTCGGTTCAAAACGCCGACGCTCCGTAACATCGAGCTTCGCGGCCCGTATTTCCATAACGGACGGTTCGCGACGCTCGAGGAAGTCGTCGAATTCTACAATCGCGGCGGCGACTTCAACGCCCCGAACATCAACCGCGGACTCGTGCGGCAGCTGAATCTGACGGCGCAGCAGAAATCGGACCTCGTCGCGTTCCTGAAACGCCCTCTGACCGACCCGCGCGTCCGCGATGAAATGCCGCCGTTCGATCGCCCGAGGCTTTTCACCGAATCGGGCCGCGTTCCGGCGATCACCGGATCGGGACGCGCCGGCAACGGCGGGGTTATACCGCAGATTACCGCGAACGATCCGCCGGTGACGGGCAATCCGAGATTCGCGGTCGGAGTTTCGAGAGCGCTTGGCAACGCGCCCGTCGTACTCGTCGTGAACGATTCCGATCCCGGGGTCGGGGCGACGGTCCCAACGAATGGCTCGTTCGCTCGGGTCCAACTGACCGCCGACGCCAACGGTTTCGCATCCGCAAGTCTTCAGATCGCCGACGATCCGTCGCTTGTCGGCAAGAGCTTTTTCGGGCGGTTCTACGTCACCGATCCGGCGGCGGCGAACGGTTTTTCGGTCTCGCCCGCGTTCTCGTTCACGATCTTCGCGCCGGCCTCGACAGCGGCGCGCCGTGTCCGGGCGGATTTCGACGGCGACGGGCGGCGCGATTTCGCGATCTTCCGTCCCGCCGCCGGCCAATGGTGGATGCTGCGTTCGGCAACGGACACGCCGTTCGCCGCCGAGTTCGGCAACTCGTCGGATTCGTTGGTCCCGGCGGATTTCACCGGCGACGGCCGTGCCGATATCGCGGTCTGGCGCTCCGGAAGTTGGTTCGTGATGCGGTCCGAGGATTCAAGCTACTACTCGTTCCCGTTCGGAACCGTCGGAGATATTCCGGCACACGCCGATTTTGACGGTGACGGAAGGGCCGACGCCGCGGTTTTCAGACCGTCGACCGCGACGTGGTACATCAGCCTATCCGGCGGAGGTACAGCGATCCGACAGTTTGGAGCCGTTGGCGATCTGCCCGTTCCGCGCGATTTTGACGGCGACGGCCGCGACGACGTCGCGATCTACAGGCCGTCGGCGGGTGAATGGTGGATCGAACGAAGTTCCGGCGGCACTATCGCATTCCGTTTCGGCATCGCGACGGACCGGCCCGTTCCCGGCGATTTCACGGGCGACGGCCGGGCCGACGTCGCGATCTGGAGGCCTTCCACCGGGGAGTGGTTCGTGCTGCGAAGCGAGGATTCGAGTTATTTCGCGTTCGGCTTCGGGGTTTCGGGCGATGAGCCGGTTCCCGGCGACTACGACGGCGACGGTCGCGACGACGCCGCCGTTTTCAGACCTTCATCCGGAACGTGGTACGTCAACAGGTCGTCTGACGCCGTCCTGATCCGGCAATTCGGGATCGCGACGGACCGCGTGTTTTGACTCTGACGCCGGCCCGGCCTATCCGAATGTCCAGGGAATGAAGATCATATAGACCGCTCCGACGAAGAAGAGGAGCCCGCCGACCATCAGGATCGCCCAACGGATACTCGTCTTGAAGACGAGGGAAATACCTGTGAAGAATAGACTTATAGCGAAGATCACGTTAACGAGCTCGAACTTGTCGCCCTGCTCGTTGGCCTCGACACCCTCGTTGAAGGCCTTGTCGGATTCGGCGGCTTTCTCGACTGCGGCGGCGAGCATTTCCTTTCGGTAGTTCTCGTCTTCCGTCAAATCCTTCTCCATAACCTTCTCAAGTATCTCTTCCTTGAGGCTCTCCATCTTTGCCTCGAGGCTCTCCATCTTGGCCGCGACCTCGGCCTCGTTGGTGCTCGTGATCTCGGGAGTCTTTCTCGCTTCCTGCGGCAGGCCGAGCGCCTTGTAGCCCGCGTCGCTCATCTGTCGCGTGTAAAGATATGTTGCGATGTTGTAGTTGAGATCTTTTGTCTGCGCGCTCCCCGTGTCGGCCTCGAGTATCAACTGCATCGCCTGGACGTCGATGGACGCGTCTTTCGACATCTCGACTATCGCACGGCTCTGCTCGCTCGCGGACGCCGTCGCGACCTTGTTCGCGCGCCCGTAGCCTTCGATCATCTTGCCGTCCCACAAACCGGCCTGAAACCCGGCCACCGCGGTTCCGATCGCAGCAAGCCCCAGAAAGACAGCCGCGATCAACTCGAACCGGTCGGCCGTTTCAACTTCACTCATTTCCCTCACCTCTCAATTAGAATTCGCACTTACGAAGATCCCGCGAACCGGACCGTGATCCCGCATCCGCCGTGGCATTGGGTGACCGGATCTCCTCCGGACACCGCAATACCGAACAACGGGAAAACCGGGTAAGCGAAACGGGTAACCGTGCCGAGCCGCTGCGTGATCTTGACGTTACAACTGACAAACCAAAGTTTAGCGAGTTTGGTTTCGCGGTCAAGCGACGAGTTGCGACGTGCTTTTTTTCTGTCCGCGATTGCCCATTTCCCGGCGCATTTTTCGGATCCGAAAGATAGTGAATCAACCGGCAAAGGCGTAGAATTTAAGAAGCCGGAAGATTCGCCGGCGATACGTTTGCGGGGCGAAACGATCCGGAGAATTCTTTGATCTTGGAGGATCGTTATGTTCACGCTCGAACAGCCATCGATGGCTTTGAACTCGACTGAGATCTCGTGGTCGAAGATCTTGATGTGGAACACGTGGGAGGTTGACCGAGCGCAAACCCGGGAACATATCGTCGAATGGGTTGCGACCGTCGCGACCGGCGCTCCGGGCGGGAAACTGAAGAATGTCGTCATCAATTGCCACGGTCTTCCGGGCTGGGTCGGGATCGGACAGGGTTTCAACCGGACGCATCTCGGGCTCTTTAGACAATGGGCGGGGTTGGTCGACAAGATCTGGTTCGTGGCGTGCCTTGTCGCGCGGATTCCGGATTCGACGATGCAGGCCAGTCTCGATTCGACCTACACGGGATTCGGCGCCGGTGACGGAAACGTTTTCTGCTCGCAGCTTGCGCAGAATGCCCGTTGCCACGTCTATGCCGCGACCGAGGAACAACGGAACCGCGGCGGCTATTCGATCGGGCAGATGCCGACATTCGAAGGCCTTTGCCTGTCGTACAGCCCCTCGGGCCAAGTGACCTGGTCGCACCGGTACTCGTCCGATTGGGCCGACAACCGGGAGTAAGAAATAGAAGCGCGGCGCCGTGCGAGAGACAAATCTCGCGGCGCCGCGTTCGTTTCCGTGACGCGATCAACGCGGCAGGAAGTTGTAAATGATGATCCCTGTCACCCGGACCGGACGGCCGCCGAGGAGCGTCGGCGTGAATTTGCTGATCCGAGCCGCCTCGACCGACGCCCCGCGCAGGAGCGGATGCCCCGAAACCGCCGTCGCGGACGTGACGTTTCCGGTTTCATCGATCGTCACCTGAACTTGTACCTGACCGCTCGCCCGGATGGCCTTCGCGGCCTCTGAATAGGCAGGTTTCGGCAGATACGTCGCCTTGCCGTTTACCGGCCCAAGCGAGATGGGACGATTTGGAGTCGGCGCGACCGTCGGCGTCGGCTTCGTTTTCACGACATCGTCGAATTCGGGGTCGCGCGACTCCGGCCTTTTGCCTGTCGGATTGTTGTCGCACAGTCCGCAGCCGGGATCATCGTTGCCGATGTTACGGCCGGCATTTTCCGGGATGACGTTCCTGTCGCCGATGACTACGTTCTTCGGATCGTAGATTCTTGCCGAAACCACGTTCTTTTTGCCGAGCGTGCTGTCGGGAGCGGTCGAATGCCAAAGATCGTCGTAAAGATCTTCGAGTATCACTTTGTTCGACGCGCGTGACACATTCTTCTGCGGCTCGGGACGCGCGGGCGGCGTTTCGTTCTCGACCGCGACCGGCGACACGAGGCTCGAGACCTCGAAGTCGCCGCCGCCGACTCCGTAGCTCTTGGCAAACAGGCTGTATGTCCAGCCGCCGAGCAGAAGCGCGCAGAACGCTCCGAACGTGACCAGCAGATACCGGCTTTTCCGGGCATTCTCGCGGCCGTTGCTTTTCGATTCGATCATTTGGTCCAGCATAATCAATTCCTCCTGAATTCCTGCCGACCACTTAGACACCTGGATTCTGAGAAAGTTCCCGGCTCTGGATTTTCCATTTGCGGTTTGCGAGTCGCGATCGAGGTCGGATCATCGTGAACCGCGGCGACACGCATCGGTTTCGATCGGTAGAATCGGGGACTCTGCGCGCAGACGCGCGACGTTCAGGACGCCGTTGATCTGAACCAGGATTAACCAAAAAGAGCCTGGATTCGCATTAGAGACGAATATTGATAACTCTCGCCGTTGCGATCGTGGCGGGCCTTGCGCGAGGAACCGGCATTCACTCACCAAACAGGCGTTTTCCCACGCAATGAACGCGAAGGGCGCAATGTCAATCAGTCCGAAACTCGTCAAGAATCCGCAATCGAAATCCTGACGCGCATTTGGGATAAACCCGGATTCGCATTTGAAGAATTCTGCCACCGATTTCACGAATCACGCGAACAAAACACAGAATAATATGTGAGAATTCGTTCAATCCGTGGCGAAAATCCGTTAAGTCATCTTATCGCGCAATTTGGGATGAATCAGCCTAAGGTCTTCTCGCCGCGGATAGCAGGGATTCTCGCCGAATGTTCCGTGTTTTCTTCGTGCAATTCGTGAAATCCGCGGCAGAATCCTTGGAATGCGTGATCCGGGTTGAAATCGAAGACGGGTCTATCGAGTGTGTTGATGGGAAAGAAACGACCGAACGGGCATGGCGACCGCCAATGGCGCCAATCTCAAATTCTCCCGGCTTACCGTTTCCAGTAGTTCTTGATCTTCAGGTCGAGCATCGGGAAGGCGCAGTATTCGCAGGTACGGCCTGATTCGCGGATCTTTTCGACCATCCGAATCGCGGCGTCCGCGTTGCGCGTGTGGACGATGATCGTTGCGGCGCGCTGGACTTTCGGGTTTTCGTGCAGGAACTCCGCGATCGCGTAGCCGGTCCGGGCGTAATCGTCGTGTTCGTTGGTCTCGTAATGTTCCGGCAACAGGTCGTGATCGAGAAAAATCGCGTCGTATGAAAACTTCAACAGAAGATCGCGCGCCTCGTCGACGGTTTCGGCGATATCCAGTTCGTCGCCTGCGAACCGCTTTTCGAACCAACGGTGCCGGCGGCGATCATCATCAAGCAGAAAAACGCTGATCGGCGAACGATCGACCTTGACGGTCGCAAGCCCGAATCTGACCAGCAGACGATTGAAATAACTCATAACTAAAACCGCGAAACTGATACTATACCAACACCGTCTCGATTGCGAAATCGCCCGATGCCGATCGTCGGGGCTTCTTTTTGCGGCTTGATCGAGATGCTATAATCGCGAATCGCAATGGCAATCAAATCGGAGAAGATAAAGAAAGCGATCGATCAGGCGACCAGAATGCCTGAACCGGAGAACGACGAGCCGGAGATCTGTCCGATCTGTTTTGGGGGCGGGTTCGAGATCGTCCCGGGCAAGGGCGCGCGTCGCTGCGAATGCCGTTTGAAGCGGACCCGGACCATTGAACTCGACCGCGTCCGAATCCCGAAACGTTACGACGGCTGCCATTTTCACAATTACCGGGCGGCGAACGCGAGCCAGGAACGCGCGTTCAAGTTCGCCACCAAGCTGGCCCTCGAGTATCCCGCGGTCGATCGCGGACTTTTGATCTCGGGAACCGTCGGCGTCGGCAAGACGCATCTCGCGGTCTCGATCCTGAAAGGGCTCACCGAACGGGGATTTCCGTGCCTTTTCTATGAATTCGGTTCGTTGTTGAAGGAGATCCAGGATTCGTACAATCCCTCGACGCAGGCGTCGGAACTGTCGATCCTTGCGCCGATCCTCGAGACCGAAGTACTCGTCCTCGACGAGATCGGCGCGTCCAAACCCACCGAATGGGTCCGCGACACGCTTTCCCACATCATCAATTCACGCTACAACGAACAGCGTTTGACGATCTTCACGACAAATTACCTCGACGAACGCCGCAACGATCGGGAGGAAACGCTTGAGGACCGGATCGGCGTCCGCCTCCGGTCGCGCCTTTTCGAAATGTGCCAGACGGTCCTGATCACCGGCGATGACCACCGCCGAAAGTCCGGGAAAAGATAAGACG
>CAZARD010000021.1:19813-22925 GCA_964487505.1 uncultured Blastocatellaceae bacterium
TGCTTACTGTCCATCGCGGATCATTTCCCTGCTCGCAGCAATCTGAACGCAAGAAGACCGGCAATTCCAACCGCGAACAGCGCGGGATAGAAAACGTCCGACTTGACGATCATCCAGAAATGGACCACGCCAAGGATAGCGGCGACATACGACAGCCTGTGAAGCCGGGCCCAGCGTTTTCCGCCGAGCCGCTTGATCATCCTGTTCGTCGAGGTCGCCGCGAGCGGGACGAGGATCAGGAACGCGGCCATCCCAATCGCGATGAACGGTCTTTGCACGACATCGTCCACGACCGCTCGGATTCCGAGCGATTTGTCGAACACCGAATAGGTTAAGAGATGAATCAAGGCGTAGAAGAACGCAAACAGACCAAGCATGCGCCGCACGCGAATCAGTTCGTTCCAGTCGAAGAGCCTGCGGACCGGCGTGACAGAAAGCGTGAGAACGAGGAAGATCAGCGTCAGGACACCGGTCGTCCGAAGAAAGAACTCGATCGGGTTAGCTCCGAGGCGGCCGCGCGCGGCGTCGTAGCCGAGGAGCGCAAGCGGCAACAGCGCATTCACGAAAACGATCAGCTTCAGAAATGACATCGCGATCAGAAGTATTTTTTGAGGTCCATGCCATCGTAGAGTTTCGAGACCTGTTCCGCATAGCCGTTGAAGAGAAGCGTCGGCCGCATTCCGACCTCGCCGATCCGGCGCTCCTTCGCTTGTGACCAGCGCGGGTGCGGAACGTTCGGATTGACATTCGAGTAGAAGCCGTATTCGTCGGAAGCCGCATCGTTCCACGTCGTCCTCGGCTCGCGTTCGACAAGCGTGATCCTGACGATCGATTTGATGCTCTTGAACCCATACTTCCAGGGAACGACGAGTCGGATCGGGGCGCCGTTCTGATTCGGAAGTTGTTTGCCGTAAAGTCCCGTTGCGAGGATCGTCAGATCGTGCATCGCTTCGTCGAGCCGCAGACCTTCGACGTACGGAAAGTCGATCCCGGCCAGGAACGAAGGCTGCATCCCGTTCTTGCCCTCCGGGAGTTTGACGTCCGGATTCTCGCTTCTCGATCCGCCGTAGAAAGTTTCGAACGCGACGAATTTCGCCTTCGACTGCGGCTCGACCGCGTCGAGTATCTTCTTCAAAGGGAATCCCGCCCACGGGATCACCATCGACCAGCCTTCAACGCACCGGAATCGGTAGATCCGTTCCTCCTGATCGAATCTCAGCAGTTCTTCGATCCCGAACACCTTCGGCTTGTTGACCAAGCCTCCGACCTCGACCGTCCACGGGCGCGTCACGAACCCTTCGGCGGCGCGCGCGACGGCCGTCTTCCCGGTCGAGAACTCGTAAAAGTTGTTGTAGGTCGTGATCTGCTCGAAGGTGTTCGGCGTTTCGTCGGGCGGAGCTGCGTCGCGCCTCAGGCCGTCGATCTCTTCGAGCGAGATCTCCTTCGGCGGCGGCGGGTTGAAGACACGATACGCCGCGCCTGTCGCGAGCACCGATCCGCCGAGAATGCCCGCCCGGATAAAGTTCCGCCGGTTCAGGTAAACGTGTTCTGGGGTTATCTCGCTTGGCTTGATTTTCGGATCGTCCATCGAAATCTTCCTCGGTCTTCCGACCGGAATACGCTGATCTATTCCGTCCAATCACGGTTTTGTTCCCACCGCGTTCACTGCGAGCTGCGGCCATTGTTCGGGGCTCCATTGCCTCGGCCGAAGCCGAAACTATGCCTGCCGATCCCGAACTTCGCATCGCATCCGAAAGCTCTGACTGAGATACTCGGGCAACGTCCGGTTTCGTTTCTATTTTAAGCAAATACGGTTATAATCGGCGAGTCAACTTCTGAACGGACTTAATTTGAGATGCTTCTTGTAAATGAAATGCTGAACGGCCGCTACAGGATCGTGCGCCAACTTGGGCACGGTGGAATGGGTGCCGTTTATGAGGCCCACGACAACGTTTTCGACACGACCTGCGCGATCAAGGAGATCATGATCGATACGGTCAAAGCTCCCAGCGCGCAGCAGCAGGAACTGATCAAGGCGGCGTTCGAACGCGAGGCCAAGCTTCTGGCGAAGATCAAGCACGAGGTCGTCCCGCACGTCCGTGATTACTTTTCGCACGAGAACCGGCAGTTCCTTGTCATGGAACTTGTTGAAGGCAAAGAGCTTGGCGACATGCTCGAGGAGCTTAAGTCGCCGTTCCCGATCGATGACGTCGTCCGTTGGCTCGACCAACTTCTCGACGCGCTCGACTATCTGCACACGCAGAACCCGCCGATCTATCATCGCGACATCAAGCCGCACAACCTGAAACTGACGCCCCGCGGGAAGATCAAATTGCTCGATTTCGGGATCGCGAAGGGCGGCGCGGCGACGGAAGCGCAGAACGCGTCGACGGTCGGAAATCAGACATTCGTTGCCGCGACGCTCAATTATTCGCCGATCGAACAGACGTATCGCGTGCTCGATCCGGTGTTTCGCGAGGTGCTTCTCCAGCGTTTCGAATCACGGATCAAGGTCGTGATGGAGCAAAACGCCGATGCGCGGACCGACATCTACGCGCTTGGAGCGACCGTTTATCATCTTCTGACCGGTGTCCTCCCGATCGATTCGCTTAAGCGCACGACGGAGGTCTGGTCCGGAAAACAGGATCCGTTGGCAAATCCGAACACGCTTAATCCGCAGGTCCCGCCGGCGCTCGCGAATTTGTTGATGAAGGCAATGGAGATCGATCGAGATCACCGTTTCTCGTCGGCGCTCGAGATGCAACAGGCATTGGTCGACGCGCTCGGCGGCATCCCTTCGGCCCGCAACACGAATCCGACTGCCGAAGCCGCTCCGACGGTGTTCCAGACACTCGACACGGGCCAGACCGGTTCGGTGAGCGACGCCCCGACGGTTCAGATCCCGTCCGGACAACTGCAGACGCCGGCTCCATCATCGATCTCGGAGCAGACGATCCAGTCCGGAGGGTTCACTCCGCCGCCAACCAGCAATATCACTACCGGAGGGCAGCCGCCGCCCGTTTCGAGTCCGTTCAACACGGGTGGGCAGCAACCGCCCGTTTCGAGTGCGTTCGATACCGGAGGGCAGCAGCCGCCGGTTTCGAGTCCGTTC
>CAZARD010000021.1:23025-40069 GCA_964487505.1 uncultured Blastocatellaceae bacterium
GTTTCGAGTCCGTTCGACACGGGTGGGCAGCCGCCGCCGGTTTCGAGTCCGTTCAACACCGGAGGGCAGCAAACTCCGGGTTCGAGCCCTTTCAACACGGGTGGGCAGCAGCCGCCGGTTTCGGGCAGTCTGCAAGTTCCCGTTTCGAATCCGTTCAATACAAGTGGCCAAACCGGTGGCGGCCAGCAATTAACGAGCGGGCAGCAATTCGCGGCCCAGCCGGCGCCGAAAAGGAAAGGGCGCGCGTTGCTGATCGCGATCCCGATCCTTGGGTTGTTGTTTTTGGGTGTCGCCGGTGCCGGAGGCGGAATCTGGTGGTATATGTCGCAGCAGACGACAACGACGACGCCGACACCGACTGCGAGTCCGACGGCCGCGGCTTCTCCGTCCCCGACCGAGAAAGTGACGAAAACGGAAACGCCAACGCCGTCTCCATCGTCTTCGCCGTCGGCGACGCCGGCGGATACAAAGCCTTTGGTCGGTCCAACGCCGGCAAAGACCCCGCCGCCTGCGAAGACGCCGAAGCCGAAGGCGACGACAAAGAAGAATTCGGACTGCATTTTCACGGGCGACTGCTGATTTTTCGGACATCCGCCTGCGAAAGCCGCGAATCTCAATCCAGCGGGTTTGCTTATTTTCAGGATCATTGCGGAACTTGGCAAAATTGCCGCTATCGAGCGTCCAAGGGTTAGAATCGATTTTGATCTCGGAAGATTAATGTATATGAAACGAAAAGTTGCTTTGTTATTTGTCGTGAGCGCGCTGATGTTCGGTACGCTTGCGGGCAGCGCGGTTGCGCAAACGCGCTTTACTTTGGGTAAGATCCTGACGGGCCTTCAGACCCGGGGAACGACGCCGGAAACGAACACGCTTGCGAAGCGGAACCAGTATATCCTGAAGCGGGTGCAGCAGTATGGGGTTACGTTTCGCGTCACTCCTGAAATTGAAAGCGAATTGGTCAACGCCGGGGCGACACCGGCCTTGATCGCGGCCATCAAGGCCAATGGACCGGCGATCGACACGCCTCCACCGATTAGCGCCATTAACCACACCGTGAACAACGTATGGGTTGATTACAACATAACTCGGGACGGTTCAAAGGGTATGCTTCTGCACGTCGATTTCGAAGTGTCGGGGCTCAAAGGCGTCGATTCGAAGATGAGGGTGCGCGTCCAAAAAGCAGCCGGCGATTTCCTGATGAGCGACGGCACGAATTCCAACAGCGATGGCGAGCTGCAGTTCGAATTTTCGATGAAGCCCGGCTACGAAACGACCGCATACAAGGATGCCACGGTCTTCATCCCCTACAGCGAGATCGTTCTTCCGAAAGGCAAGTACAGTTTGAAGCTCGATATCGATCTTTGTTATGAAGATGATACCTTGATCGAGCATATGCGGTTCCACGACTTCGAGTTCACTTCAGGCGGATCGACGATCGACACCCCGCCGGAGTCGAACATCACCGCCAAGGTAAACCGCATCTGGATCGATTACAACATCACTCAGGGCGGCAAGCGTGGAATGCTGATCCACGTCAACTTCGAGGTCACTGGTCTGCAGGGCGTTGATTCACGGTTGACGGCACGTGTGCGCAAGAAGGATGGCGAATTTCTCGAGAGCTCATCGGCCCTTTCCAATGATGAAGGCCAGCTGCAGGTTGCCTTCGAAATGAAGCCCGGCTATCCGACGACCGTCTACAAGGATGCGACGATGTTCCTGCCGTACAGCGAGATCATCATCGGCAAGGGGGCGTGGGACCTCGAGCTCGATATCGATCTGCAGTACGAGGACGGAACGCTGATCGATCACCTCGAGTTCTACGAGTTTCAGTTCACGCGGAACTGATCGTCCGCTCGATCGATCTGATAGCGTCCCGGCCTCGGCCGGGGCGCTTTTTTTGTCAAGGTCCGCGTAACGAAACAACCCGCGGAACCTGGCAAAATGCCCCTCGGCCTCCAGCGTCGCGTTCCGCGCGCAACTCCTCAGGAATCGCGGAGACCGGATCTATTTGATGAATGTCCCGACGTCAAGGTCCGTGCCGTCGGTCGAAACCGAGACGGTGCCGCTTTCGCCGGTCGTCAGGACCTTCGCGCCCGAGTCCATCCAACGCCTGACGACCTCGATGTTGGGATGACCGAAGGGCGAATTGCGGCCCACGGAGATCACGGCGAACTTCGCCCCGGCCGAGTCGACGAAACGTGCGGTCGATGAAGTCCGGCTGCCGTGGTGCGCGACCTTGACGACGTCCGCGCGCAGGTCCGGCACGGCGTCGAGGATCGAACGCTCGCCCGCGGATTCGATGTCCCCGGTCAGAAGGAACGCCCGGCGGCCGAAGGAAATTCGGATCACGACCGAATCGTCGTTCCCTCCGGGGCCGTCCGGCTTAGGGTGAAGGATCTCGACCCGCGCCCCGCCGATCTCGACCGCCTCGCCGCGAACCACCGGAGCATAAGCGACCCGCTTCTGCTCAAGAGCGGCGATCAGCTCCCGGAATTCCGGATCGTTCGCGGCGTAATGACCGTAAAGGGCCTGTTTCACCGGGAAATTGCGGGCGACCTCGGCGAGTCCCTGAATGTGATCGGCATCGGCGTGCGTTGCAATGATGTAATCCAGTTTTGAAAGCCCCCTGTGCCATAGAAACCTTGAAACTACCGATTCGCCGATCGTCGGCCGGTCCGGCTCGAACGGTTCCGCGTCCGTCCCGTCCGCCGACCGCGACCGATAGTTCGGGCGGCCGCCGCCGTCGATCAGCATCGTCGTCCCATCTGGAAACGTGATGAGCGCCGAATCGCCCTGGCCGACATCGATGAAGTCAATGCGGAGCCGCCCGTCGGCGCGCGGCGCGGCAAAAGGGTGAACGGCGATGACCGTCGTCAGAAGCACCGCGAATCCGAATGGACGACGCCAAACCCTTTTTCGGCTCGGGGCGAGCGCGAACGGATCCCAACGCGCGAGCCGCCAGGCGAGGATCGCCAGAGGCACGAAATGGAAAAGATAGAACGACATCCCGATGCCGTCATACACCGGCGAGCGAAATCCGCCCGCGCCGACGGCGGCGAACAAACGGGGGCCTGCGAGCAGGACGGCATTGAGCCCGTTCGTGAGCGCGATCAAGGGCGCGGCAAGCGTCTCGCTGACCGCGGACGCCAGTAGCGCGGCAATTGCCGCAAAGCTCTCGACCGCGAGGACCGGTCCCACCCATAGATTGAGCGCGATCGAACCGAATGCGACGCGGTTGAAGTACCACACCGACAACGGCAAAAGCGTGATCTGAACGATGGCCGAGATGATCGCGCCCTCGAAGACGAAGCGCGCAAGCGCGGCGCCAACCCTTGGCGCCCGGCCCGATTTGAAGATCCGTGCCGACCAGATATTGCGGGCCGACTCGGCCTTCCAGATCGGATCGCGCCAATAGATCGCCTCGCAGAACCTGACCAGGGTTCTTGATGTTGACGGCGGAAACGGTCGGTCCGAGGTCGGATGCCATTCGCCGATGGCCCGCAGTTTCTCGATCAAAGGGATCGCCGCGCCGACGATCGCGCCGACGCTCAGGAACGTCAATTGAAACGAAGCCGAGAACAGATCCGACGGCCGCGCCGCAAGCATCGCTATCGCCGAGAGGCCGACGAGATTGAGCGCGTTCCCGTCGCGGTAGAGCGCTTTGCCAAAAAGATAGAGCGTGAAAACGAACGCGGCCCTGACGACCGGAACCTCGCCTCCGACGGCGAGCGCGTAGATCCAAACGATCGTACCGGCGATCAGCAGTTGCCGCCGCCGGCCTTGCCGCAGCAACCGGAGCGCGCCGACCCCGAGGCCGCCAATGAAGGTGATGTGAAGACCGGAGATGACCAGGATATGAAACGTCCCGCCATCCCTGAACAGCTCGGCGGTGTCGCGGTCGAGGTACTCCTTGTTGCCGAGCATCGAAGCCACGAGAACGCCTGCGGTCGGCGGGTCGAAGGTCGTGCGGACCGCAAGCGCCAGCGCCTCGCGCGTGTCCGAGATCGCCGATCCAAAGCCCGTGCCGTTCGAGAGCTTTCTCAAAAGCAGCGGACTCTTGACGATGCCCGCGGCATCGATGCCTTGTGATTCGAGCTGCCGCGCGCGGATCATCGTTCCGGGGTTTCGGAAACGGTCGTCGCGGTCGAGACGGCATATCACTTCGATCCGGTCGCCGCGGGCAAGCGCCAGCGAATCGAGTTCGGCGGACGATTCGGGAGTGTCAGCCGCGGCGAAGAGCCTGATCCGTCCCGTGGCCTTCCGGTTGGCCCGGGCAATACGGACCGATTCCGTATCGATCTCCACGAAACGTCCGCCGAGCGACGGTTCGGGATCGCGCGCGAGCGTCCCGCGCACGACGAGCGGCGTTTCCGCGCTGATCGAACCCGAGTCGAAGAGCGTCACGATACGGTCCGGGCCAGGACGCTCGAAGCCCGGTGCCGCCAAGCCCGCCGCGAACATCATAAAGAGCGACACGGGACTTCGGATCGAGCCGACCGAGGCGGCGGCGAGGACCGATGCGAGAAAGAACGGCAACGATGCCCATAGTGGCAAAGCCGAGATCGCGCCGACGAGGATTCCGCCCGCAAATGCTGCGGCGGCCGCGAAAAGAGGATTTCGCGAATCCGATGAAAGCGACTTGTACATTTCTTTACCTTGAGGTTACGAGATCGCGGATCGCGCGGTATCGTGCGTCGCTCATCCCTCGGACGAGAAGGACCTCGCGCGGGTCGCTGAACGGACCGAACCGGTCGCGATGTTCGACGATCCGCGCCGCGAGCTGCGGCCCGATTCCCGGAAGTTCGGCGATCTCCGATGCCGTCGCGCGGTTGAGATCGAGCCGCTCGGCGGCGCTATTCTCAATGATCTGAGCCTTTAAAAGTTGTTGTGGTCTTTTGTTGCACCCAAACAACGCGAAAACGCCAAAAACAACTATAGCCGTAAGTTTAATAATTATCGTACAAGTGTTGAAATACTTGGACTTATGAGATCGCATATGACACGTGTCGAGGCCGTGTGCAAAATGTAAAAAGTTCATTAATTTGCAACATTTAGAACTGTGGAAAAGCCGATTTCCACAGCGTTTTCCACAGAATTCTGTGGAAAACTGAGGATGGACATATCATTCGCCCGGATGAGTTTGGGCGGGTTGCGGCCCGTGAGACGGAACGCGTCAGGATTCCATTTCGTCGATGTCCGCGAGGTCTTCGTACGCTTTCTGGAGGATCGGCCGGGCGCGCGTGCTGCCGTCCATTTCGCCGATATAACCTTCGCGGACCATCGCATCGAGGATCGCCGCAGCACGGCCGTATCCGATCCGCAGCTGCCGCTGAAGCAACGATGTGGAGGCTCGTTTGGCGCCAACGACGCTGCGCACCGCGTCCCAAAACAGCGGATCTTTGCGTCCCGGAAGCTCGCCCGAATCGTCCAGTTCCTCGTCGGTCTTCGTGATCGAGGTATCGTAGTCGGGATTCCCCTGCGCCTTGATGTGCTCGACGATGCGGTGAATCTCCTTTTCCTCGACATATGCGCCGTGAACGCGGATCAATTGCGACGTCGCCGGCGGGAGGAAAAGCATATCGCCGCGCCCGAGGAGGCGCTCCGCGCCATTGGCATCGATGATCGTTCGCGAGTCGACCTTTGACGATACGCGGAAGCTTATCCGCGCCGGGAAATTCGCCTTGATAAGTCCGGTGATGACATCGACCGACGGGCGTTGAGTCGCAAGCACGAGATGGATCCCTACCGCTCGCGCCATCTGCGCGAGCCGTGTGATCGATTCCTCCACCTCTTTGCCGGAAACCATCATCAGGTCGGCGAGTTCGTCGATGATGATGACGATGTACGGCAGGGTCGGATGCGGATTGCCGTCCTCGTCGAACATTCGGGCCGCGTTGCGTTTCTTGGCTTCGACATTGTATCCGTCGATGTTGCGGACGCCCCAGCCGGCAAGGTCTTTATAGCGCCGCTCCATCTCGGATACCGCCCATTTGAGCGAGATCGCGGCCCGCTTCGGATCGGTGATGATCGGCGTCGCGAGATGCGGGATGTCGGCGTAGACCCCGAGTTCGAGGCGCTTGGGATCGACCATGATGAACTTCACTTCGTCGGGTCGCGCCTTGTAGAGAATCGAGACCACGAGGGAGTTGACGCCGACCGATTTCCCCGCGCCGGTCGCACCAGCGATCAGCAAATGCGGCATTTTCGCGAGATCGGTCACGTAATTTAGCCCGTCGATGGTCTTGCCGAGCGCGATCGTCAACAAAGAAGACGATTCCCGGAATTTCCGCGATTCGATGACCTCGCGGAGCTGGATCGTCTCGCGCTCGCGGTTCGGAACCTCGATCCCGACAAAGGCCTTGCCCGGTATCCGGTCAATGCGGATCGACTCGGCCTTCAACGCGAGGCAAAGGTCATCAGACAGCCCGGTCACGCGCGAATACTTGACCCCCGGATCGGGCTTGAATTCGTATGTCGTGACGACCGGCCCCTGACAAATATGCATCACTTGTCCATTGACGTTGAATTCCTTCGTCTTCTCCACAAGTTCGGTCGCGATCGCGCGAAGTTCCGATTCCTTCTGTTCGATCGGCTTCGAAGGGGCATTCAAGAAATCCGTTGTCGGAAGCCGGTAGTCATCATAAACGCGGTGCTTCTTCATCGTCGCCGACAGAGCTTCGAAGCCCTCGACGTCCTCGATCGCTTCGAGGTCGCCCGTATGCTTGACGGGCGAGATCGGAATGGCGGTATCGGCGGCGACGAGATCATCGATCAGCGGCGTTTCGTCCGGCTCGGGCGGTTCGGAAGACCCGGAGATCGTCGGCGGAACGTTCCGTTCGACAGGCTCCTCTTCTTCAACGACTTCGGGTTCGGGCTCGGCGGCCGGCGTCGGCAACTCTTCCTCAAAAATCGCGGCCACCGATTCGCGGATCTTGACGTCCTTTGTCGGGAACGGAATCGAGTCTCCGGTCGAGATCGTCGGCTTCGAGGAACGGGCTTTGACCGGCACCGCCTCGGGAGCCGGCGAGGCGACGAGTTCAACTTCGCGGCCGCGGCGCTTCGCGCGCCATTCCGATAGCCTGATCCTGAGATTTTCAAAGGCGAAACGGAAACCGCCGAAAAAGGAGCCGAGCGACAGATCGGTGATCAGGATCAGCGCCGCAAGCGCAAATGCGACGAGCAGCACGATCGACCCGATCTTTCCGAGCAGCCCGAAAAAGATGGCCTGAAAAAATGCGCCCGTGACGCCGCCCCGAAATCCGAAGGCCGCCGTCAGGCTCGACAGGGCCGCAACGAGCACGAGATAACCGATCCCGTGGCCGAACGACAGCCGAAGATCCTTGGAGCGAAAAATACGAAATGCGGCAAGCGCCATCAGGAACGGCAACAGGAAAGCGATCGGGCCGACGGCCTGCATCAGCAGATCAGAAATGTACGCGCCGACGGGCCCGATCCAGTTCTGCGTCTTCTGCGTCGACGAAGTGTTGAGCGTCGGGTCGCCGCCATTTTGGGAAACCAGGCACAAAAAGGCAAGCAACGCCAGGGCCGCGACGATCACGCCAATGACCTCGTTCATCCGCGAGTTCGTCCTCTTCGCGTCTGCCTTCTTTTTCGCGGCCGTCGCCATCTCAACTTCCCTTCTTGAAGATCAGGAACTCCTTGATGAAATCGTCGATGCGGCCGTCGAGGACCGAATCGACATCGGTTACTTCGAACTTCGTCCGCGTGTCTTTAACGAGACGGTACGGATGAAGGACATAATTGCGGATCTGCGAACCGAACGAGATGTCAGCCTTGCTGGCCTCAAGCTCGGCCGTATCGGCACGCCGCTTTTCGAGTTCGAGCTCGTACAGCTTCGATCTTAAAACCTGCATCGCAACGGCGCGGTTCTGGATCTGCGACCGCTGATTCTGGCAGGTGACGACGATGTTCGTCGGCAGATGCGTGATACGCACCGCGGAATCCGTCACGTTCACGTGCTGTCCACCCGCGCCCGACGACCGGTACGTATCGACGCGCAGATCCTTTTCCTGAATATCGACCTCGATGTTCTCATCGATCTCGGGCGATACGAACAGCGACGCGAAACTTGTCTCGCGGCTGCCGCCCGAATTGAACGGCGATATCCGGACCAAGCGGTGGACGCCAGCCTCGTTAGCAAGAAGCCCGTAGGCGTAATCGCCCTCGACGCGGAACGTCGCCGACTTGATCCCGGCCTCGCTCCCCGACTGCTCGTCGATCATCTCGACCTTGAATCCCTTGCGCTCAGCCCAACGAATATACATCCGCAACAGCATCTGGGCCCAATCCTGCGCGTCGGTCCCGCCGGCACCGGCCTGGATCGAACAGATCGCGTTGTTCGGATCGGTCTCGCCCGAAAGCAGGCTCTGGGTTTCGGCCTCGGCAACCTGATCTTCCAAACGACCGATCAACGCGGTTAGTTCCGTAATCGATTCGGGATCCGTTTCGGAAAACTCGAGCAGGACCTCGGCATCCGCGAGCGCGCTTTCAAATTCCTGCTGCAGGCCAAGTTCGCGTTCGACCCGGCTCCGCTGCTGGACGATCTTCTGAGCCTTTTCCTGATCGTTCCAGAATTCAGGCTCGGCTATCTGTTTTTCGAGTGCTTCGAGTTCGTTTCTCTTGCGAGGCGCGTCAAAGAAACCTCCCGAGTTGTTCGACCTTAACTCTTAATGAATCAAATTTGGATTGAAGTTCTGATAGTTCCATGTGTTTTGTGAAAAATAAGTTCAGTATTTTATATCACAAAAGACGTGATCGGGACGAGGCCGATTTTTCGTGCCCAGAGTGCGCCGGCCGGTTTGCGGCGAGCGCTCGGCGCGAGCGACGGGGATTCATAATTCGCGCTCTTTGCGTCCAGGTCGGAATTCGTGGCGGGAGCCTGTTTCGGCTAGCCAAATTCGGCGATAGGAATCGGCCCGCGAATTTCCGCCGATCTTCGAGAATGGGAATCTGGTTTGGCATTGACCGCTAACATCAACACCACGACTTGGGAGGCCAGGAAGGAAGAAAGACCCGGGACGGTAGATTCCGAATGACCTGTCTGAATTCGCGAAGATTCGCGGGCGTATTTCTCGTTTGCGTGATCTGGCTTTAACTGATCAGTCGGAACGGCGACGGAACGAAAATACGGCCACGACCATCGAGAGTGCCGAACAGATGAACGCAAAAAGGTCTCCGACCGCGGCATAGATCGTCTGCGGCCGCGTCGCGCGCGAGGCCTGCCACAATCTTGCGGCCTCGGTGTACGCTGCCGGAGAATCCCCAACTGAACCCGAGGCATCCACGTAACCGGTGATCCCGACGTTCGTCACCCGCAACACGGGCCGCCGCGTTTCGATAGCGCGGAAGACCGTATTTGCCAAATGCTGCCGCAGGACCGGAGTCTGGCCGAGATAGCCGTCGTTCGTCATCTCGATCAGCAAATCCGCGCCGCTCCTCACGTATTCATTGGACAATCCGGCGAAATGCGACTCGAAGCAGATCATCACCCCGGCCTTCGCGTCGCCGACGGGCAACAGATCGTATTCGGTTCCCTTCTTGAAATTCCCGACGAACGCGGGCATCCAACTGGCGACCGGTTCCGGAAAAGGAATGTACTCGCCGAACGGGAGCAGAAAGATCTTGTCGTACTGACCGACCTTCGCGCCTGAATCGTTGACCATCACCGCCGAGTTCAGCAGCTGACGGCCGTCGGAGCTGCGTTCGGCCGAGTTGAAAAGCACCGCCGTCCGGTTCCGCTCGGCGAACCGGCGCAGAAATTCGCGAAGTCTTTCGTCGTCGCCGTATTGGAAAAGCATCGGCGATTCGGGGAAGACGACGAGCGTCGGCCGGTCGCCCTGCCGCTGTTTGAGCATCGATTCGGCCAACTCGACGTGACGCCCGAGTAGCCGCTCGTATTTCTCGGTCGTCAGTCCGTCCATCGGAACATTGGGCTGCACGGCGACGACGTACGACGTTCCCTGCTGTTCCGGGGCCGACGGCGTGTGGTCGCGCCCCGGTGTCAGCAACAGCGAGCCGACGCCGACGATGATCAATGCGAAATACGCGGCAACAAGGATGCCGCGAGGGTCGAGCGAGCGGTCTTCATTCCGAAGCCTTAACGGCGACTTGCCGCCAGGCATCAGCGCGAAGAACGGAATCGTGTTGACCGCGACGAGGGAAAAGCTAACCGCATAGACGCCGCCGATCGCCGCAAATTGAAGAACGCGGGCTTCTGAGAATGCCAGGGCATATCCGAGCGCGTTCCAATTGTTTCCGGAGATCCACATCCTGAGGAACTCGCTCATCACCCAAAGGAACGGAGCGGCCGCCATTCCCGCCGTTCCAAAGCGACGCAGCACGACCGCGAGAAGTCCCGAAAAGATCGCCGGAAAGACGCCGGCGCCGGCTGCGGCACAGAGCATCAGAAAATATACAGGCGGCCAGGGCAGTCCGGCATAGGTTATCGGCGCGAACGTCAGCCACCAGCAAGTTCCGAAGAAGAAAACGGTGCCGAAGATCCAGCCGGTCGTGAACGATCGCCTGATCGAATCGGCCTCGCGTCCGATCGCGTAGAAGAGCGGGACAAGCGCGATCGCTGCCAGCCAGTAGATCTCAAAATCGGGAAAAGCGAACACCAAGGCTCCGCCCGAAAACGCCGAAAGCAGGGCGCTGAGCGGTGACGGGGCAAGTCTGCGGATGAACGAGAAGATTCGCATCGCTCGGACATTCTACCAAAATCGATCCGTCAAGCCGACGTTTGATCGAATTTCGTTCAACTTGACCGACATCTTTCATATTGAACGGTCAGCGTGACCGCAGAACAAATATTGTCATCGCGAAATGACGGAAAGTGTCAGTCGCGCCGATCGGTTGGAAGATTTTCAGTCAAATTGAATTCCTGCCCGGAATTTATCATCGGATACCCGGAAGACCGGCCGAAGACCTGCATTTCTCGCAGTAAGCCCTGTAAATACGGTATTTAATAGCGGGAGAGCCCGACTCTTTCGAATCGGGCTCACAATCGGAAGGACAACTGAAGGAACGCTCGGAAGGTGGTCAAGCACAGTGGCAAACCGCGCTCGGAGAAGTGTTGGCGGCGGGGTCTTGATCAAACTGCATCAAGCTAGCCGTTCTTACGTTATGCACGTGGCGTGCCACAGAGTTTCCGGCTCGCCAAGACCGCCTCATCGATCGGCACTTCGACGCTAAACCGTCTATTGACCGTATTTACGACTTTCTTCCGTTCTTTTGATATGTTGCCTGCAATCGGCATTTGAGGCAGCGTGTCTGATCCTGCTTACACTATTTGGTATTCGAGGAATTTCGGGGCTTCAGGAATCCAGGATTCCGGATTCCAGATTCCAGATTCAAGATTCAGGATTCCAGGATTCCAGGATTCCAGGATTCCAGATATTCAAGATTCAAGACGTTCAAGATTCAAGATATTAGAGATTCAAGATATTCAAGATATCAAAGACTCAAGACATGAAAGACTCAAGACACAAAAGATTCAAGACATAAGAGATTCAAGATTCAAGATTCAACGAGCCTGTCGGAGAAATGATGCCAAGCTTGATCGTGGCTGTTGTTCCGATTGATATCCGGAAGCGCCGGGGCGACAGGAATTCCAGGAATTGCCGTTCGTTTCATCGAGCGGACAGCGGACAGCGGACAGCGGACAGCGGACAGGATAAATACTGCGGCTTTCGCAAAAAGTCAAGTTAAAGGCTTGCGTTGCTTAGGTTTAGCCTCCGGGCATAGCCTGACAAGATCGTTCAATCGTTCACCGGCTGGGCAGGAGCCCAGCCCTGAACGACTGCCGACAGGTCAACGGACGGCTTTTGAGACAGGCACTGATGGTAGTTGCAGGTCATAAATCAGACAGTCGGGTTTGGAATCCTGGAATCTGGAATCCTGGATTCTGGACTCTGGGTTTCCTTGAATCTTGAATCTTGAATCTTGAATTTCGGAATCTTGAATGTTGGAACCTTGAATCTTGGAATCTTGAATCACGAAAGCCTAACGATTCGTGCACCGTTCGACCATCCGTACGAGTCCCTGGACCTCTTGATTCTCGCCGTCGATTTCTTGCACCGATCGGAGGTAATTCTGGGCCTGCAGGCAATCCTTGCGCTCGACATAGATCTTCACCAGCGCAACGTAGGCGTTCGTCAGACGGTTGTCCCAGAAAAGCGCCGTCTTCAGCGAACTGACGGCCTGATCTAAGTCCGTCCGGCGAAGATGGATCATGCCGAGAAGGTAGTAGGTCTCGGCACTCATCGGCTCACTCACGAGCACGCGTCTCAGAACCTCCATCGCTTCGTCGTCACGACCTTCCTTGTAGAACTTTCGGGCTTGGATCAGCAACGCCTCGGTCTCGTTGACCGGCGTCGGTGCCGGCGTCGACTGGCGTTTGATGAGGATGACGCTGACGAAATCCCTGCGCGCCGGCTGAACGATCCGGAGTCGAACAGTGTCGACCGTTTTCGCGCGCGACCATTCGACCTGCATCTTTGCGTAGCGATCGCCCGCGGTCAAGAACTGTCGCGCCATGTTGTCGAAATCCGCCGCGTTCTGCTCTTTCAGGATCTCGGCGGCCTTTGCGAGAAGGAAATACGCCTCGCCGTCCTTGGGCGAGATCGCAAGCACCGGCCGCAGTTCCTGGGCGGCCTCGGCAAACCGGTTTCCAAGGAAGAGCGCAAGGCCGTAATTGAATCGGAAGTCCTTCGCGTCCGGCGCCGAATCGAGCGCTTTCTTCAAGTGGTCGATGCCTTCGGAAAGCAACGCCGACGCTTTTGCTTTGTCTTTTTTCTCTGCGCGCGACGCTTGGACCGCAATCGCGCCAATGGTGTTGTAAACGCTTGTCAGCTTGAGATCCTCAGCCAGCGGGCGCAGCACTCCGAGGGCAAGTTCGTAATCCTCTTTTCGCCAGTGGACAAGGCCGGAATAAAATGCCGCCTCGGCATATTGCGGAGCCTCGGGCGGGATCTTTGAGAAAGCGTCGATCGCATCTTGGAATCGCTGCGCGGCGAGATAGAAATGACCGAGCTCGAGCGCCGCATCGGCAAATACGCCACCCTTGGTCTTCTCGTCCTCGGCATAGATCCGGAGCGCGTTCTTAAGATAGCCCTCGCGCGAAGCCGCGTCGGCATCGGACGTCAGAAGTCCCTTGATGTAGGCTTCGAAAGCGCGTGCCGGGACTTTGTTTGCCTGTTCGATGAAATCGTTCAACCGAAACGGAAGCGCCTTGTCTCGCAAGTAAAGAATCTTGTACGCCATCTGGCCCTGGATCGTTTGGAGATTCAGGAGCGCGTCGTCGAGGTTGATCTCCAACGTGTTCTTGCGGCCGTCCGGGAATTCCTCGCTCAGAAAACGACCCTCATTGACGCGAATGATCTTCGCCAGGACGCTGATCGAGGCCGGGCTATCGCCCTGCGCCGGGCTGATGTTGAAACGCCCTGCGATCAGGAGCGTTGCCCTCGATTCACGTGCCAGCATAAGCGATGTCGCGAGACTCGGTAGAACGGTCGGGGGCACCCTCAACCGCTGCTGGATGATCTTGCGTTCGTCGCTGCTGACGACATTAAGGCTCGGGACCTTGAGAAGTGCGGTCAACGCGGAGGCGAAACTTTCGCCTACCCACGCGAACTCCGGTTTCCCCGATGCATTCTCGAACGGGAGCACGAGGACGGTGTCATTCTGGACGGACTGGCCGACCGCCGCGAGACTTCCCGCGAGGCAGACGATGACGATCAACAGCGATTTTCTAAACATCTCGGTCTTTAACGTAACGAGACTGCAAATTGATTCGCAATTCCCGCTCAAATAACAAAAGATTCGCTCGGATGAAGCGAATCTTTATGAATAGATGCCGATTTGACGAATTTGGATGGTAGTCGGTACGGGATTTGAACCCGTGTCGCCGCCGTGAAAGGGCGGTGTCCTAGACCCCTAGACGAACCGACCGCGCGAAAAAGCCGGAAAACACTCTTTTTCTTCAAAAATCCTTCGTTCCAGTCCGAAAACGAATTGTCAGAATACCGTAATGGCTTTTTTGTTGTCAAACGAAACGAAAAAGATTTAGCGATCCGCCCGTTCGAGTTTATAATCGGCGAATTGGAATTCGCGATCGTCTGTTGAATCCCGAGGTTTGACGACGGGAACACGGCGGATGCAACTTGTTCGACTGGACGGGTCTGCCCCCTTTTTAACCATTATGAAACGCGTCTTTTTGATCGACTCGATGTCCCACATCTTCCGCGCGTATTTCGCGCCGATGGGAATGCGGCAGGAACCGTTGCGCAATTCCCGCGGGCAGGTAACCCAAGCCGTTTTCGTGTTTACGAACATGCTGCGCAAGTTGCTTTCGGACGAGAAGCCGGATTACATCGCCGCCGTTTTCGACTCGCCCGAGAAGACCTTCAGGCACGATTCGTACGCCGAATACAAGGCGAACCGCGCCGAAATGCCCGATGATCTCGCGGCGCAATTGCCGTTCATAATTCGCGTTTGCGAGGTCCTGAAGATCCCGATACTCCGCGTTCCCGGCTACGAAGCCGACGACATCATCGGCACGCTCGCAAACAAGGCCGCCGACCGCGGACTGCAGGCGGTCATCGTCTCGAACGACAAAGACCTTTGCCAGCTTGTCCGCGATCCGAACATCGTCTGCATGCGGCAGAACTCGCAAAACCTGAAACGCAAGGTGCCGGTGCCGCCGATCGAGTATTGCGACGAGGCTTGGGTCGAGAACAAATTCGGGGTTCCGCCGTCGAAGATCGTCGATCTTCTCGGTTTGATGGGCGATTCGATCGACAATATTCCGGGCGCGCCCGGCATCGGCGAGAAGGGCGCGCTCAAACTCGTGCTCGAGTTCGGATCGGCCGAGGGCGCGATGGCGAATGCGGAGAAGGTGACCCACAAAACGTATCGCGAGTCGCTCCGGAACAACCAGGAGATCATCCGGCAATCGCTCGAGCTGGCGACGATCCACACGACGATGGACATCGAGCTGGACCTCGAAGCGCTGACGCACAGGACTCCCGACCGGCAGGCCGCGTACGCGCTCTTCCGCGAACTTGAGTTCTCGACGCTGATGCGGGAATTCGCCGACTCGGCCCCGCTTTTCGCGAATCTCGGCAACGACTCCGAAACGGTCGCCGATCGGCGCTATGAACTGATCCGCGACCGCGCCGGGCTGGACCGGCTCATCCGCAAGCTTTGGGAGTGCGAGCATTGGTCGTTCGAAGCCGACGCGTCGAACTCGGACGAGAAGGCGAGCAGTTTCGATAAGCCGGCTCCGGCCGGGATCGCGATCGCGACGGCCGCCGGCGCGGCGCATTACGTCGATCTCGAGAGTTTCTCCGAAGGCCGTCAGGCCGCCGTGGCGGCGCTCGGCGACATACTGTCGAACGGCTTTCTCGAAAAAGTGGCCCACGACCTGAAGTCTCAGCTGGCAACGCTCGCGAAACTCGATATCCGGCCCGAGTCGGTCGTCGACGATACGATGATCGCCGCCTACGTCATCGATTCCGGCCGTAAGACGGACCTCGAAAGCCTGGCCCAGTTCAATCTCGGCATCGACGGCATTTACGAAGTTCCTGCCGATTGGACGAAAGCGCAGTATGCGACCGCCGAACGCGCCGATTACGCGTTCCAACTTGCGCCGAAGTTCAGGCGAAAGATCGAGGAGGACGATCTTCTGAAGGTTTATGCGGAGATCGAGATGCCGCTGATCCCGATCCTGTACGAGATGGAAATCGCCGGGATGAAGGTCGATGTCGCGGCACTCAGGCGTTTTTCCGAGTTCGTGACAACCGAGCTCGAATCTCTCAGTTCACGGATCTTCGCGCTCGCCGGGCGCGAGTTCAAGATCAACTCGCCGAAGCAGGTCGGAGAAGTGCTTTCGGAACTCAACATCGAGACCGGACGAAAGACGGCCACGGGTCAGATCTCGACGTCGAAGGACATCCTCGCGGAACTTGCCGAGACCTACGAGATCGCGCAATTGATCATCGATTACCGCGAACTCGACAAGCTCAAGGCGACCTATTCCGACACCCTGCCGACGCAGATCGCTTCTGACGGAAGGATACACGGAAAACTGAACCAGACGGTCGCCGCCACCGGTCGCCTGTCATCCACCGACCCGAATCTGCAGAACATCCCGATCCGCACCGAGATGGGCCAGGAAATCCGGCGCGCGTTCATTCCCGAACCGGGAAACAAGCTCATCTCCGCCGACTATTCGCAGCTCGAACTGCGCATCCTGGCCCATATCACCCACGATCCGGTGATGATGGAGGCGTACGAGAAGGGCGAGGACATTCACAAGAAAACGGCGGAGCTCGTGTTCGGCGCCACGACGCCCGAAGACCTGAAAGAAAAACGGCGGCTTGCGAAGATCGTCAACTTCGGGATCGCGTACGCCGTCGAGGCGTTCGGGCTTTCACAGCGCGTGGGCATCTCGCGGTCCGAGGCGAAGGAAGTTATCCAGAATTATTACAACACTTACAAAGGCATCAAGCGGTTTATGGACGAAACGCCCGAGACCGCCCGGGAAAAGGGCTTCGTGACCTCGATCTTCGGCCGCCGGCGCTATTTTCCGTCGATCAACGACCGCAATTTCAACATTCGCTCGCGGGCCGAACGCGAGGCGATCAATATGCCGATACAGGGATCGGCGTCCGACATCGTCAAGATCGCGATGCTGCGCGTCGATGCCGCCTTGAAGCGGGAAAGACTCGCGACGAAACTGATAATGCAGATTCACGACGAACTGCTTTTCGAGGCGCCGGATTCGGAGTCCGAGCGCGTCCGCGAGATCGTCAAGGCCGAGATGGAAGCCGCCGTGCAACTGGACGTCCCGCTGATCGCCGAGGTCGGCATCGGCGAAAACTGGATGAACACGAAGTAGGGGATTTGGGATTTGGGATTTTGGAATTTTGGATTTTGGATTTTGGAACTTGGATTTTGGATTTTGGAATCCGGCAGCCCTCGTAGAGGGCGACAGAATGTAGCCCGCAGCGCCAGCTGCGGGTAA
>CAZARD010000021.1:40169-47111 GCA_964487505.1 uncultured Blastocatellaceae bacterium
GCACCTCGAGCCCTCGTCGAGGGCGACAGAATGCGAACCTCGGAATCGGGCGCGGGTGAATCTGGGCTTACGCAGAATCCAAAATCCAAAATCCCAAATCCCATGCCTCCCTCTCCGAGGCAAGAAAACCGCCTTCATTTGCCGGCCGTCTTCTGCCATTCGGCCCGGAGCAGGAAACTCCCGTCGGTGACGATCCGATCGCCGACCTGGAGCCCCTCCAACACGGCGTATCGCCCGTTCGATCCGGGACCGAGACGAACCGGCCGGACCTCGAACTTTGAACGGTCTGCGGTGGCAACGAACACGACGTCGCGTCCGCCGATCTTCTGAACCGCCGATGCGGGCACGACCGGCATCGTTCGCTCGGCATCACCCGTCGCACCGAACGCGACCCGGACATACATTCCGAGTTTCAGCGACCGATCCGGATTCGGAAGTTCGATCCGCACTTGCGCCGTCCGCGTCGATTCCTCGATCCGCGGATCGACATACGCCACCTGGCCGCGGAACAAACGGTCCGGAAACGCGTCGGCCGTGACAGAGGCGCCGCTCCCGGTGGTGATGCGCGACATCTGCTGCTCGAAGACCTGGGCCACGACCCAAACATTGGAAAGATCCGTAACCCGCATCAGTTCGGTATTCCCGTCAACAACAACGCCGCTGTTCGCCGTCCTCGTGGTGATCGTTCCCGCCGACGGCGCAGAGATAGCGATGTCGGACGAGATTTGTGATGCGGACCGCAGGGCGCCGATCCGATCGGCGGACATTCCGAACAGAAGAAGCTTCTGGCGGATCGCCGCCAGCTCCGATTCCGCGTTGCGCAGAACATTCGTTGCCTCTTCGAGATCCGATCGCGTTTCCTGGCTCACCCCGAGCAGGCTCTCGGCGCGCGCAAGCCTTTTCCGCGCCTCTTCCGCTTCGGCCTCGGCCGTGCGGAGCTTCGTCGTGTCCTGTTCGAGTTCCTCGCGCGAGGCGCCGCCGATCCGCACCAGCCGCGTCGTGCGGTCGAAGCGCTTGCGCATCTCGTCGAGCGCAGCCTCGGCAGATTTGACCTGCTTCGCTGCCGAGTCGTATTCGGTGCGGCCGGGTTGGTTGATCGTCGCCAGCCGTCGCCGGCGATCAAGATTGCGCCGCGCATTCGAAACCTCGTTCGAGAGCGCGACGTAACGCGATTGCGCTTCGGCGAACTCGTTGCTGAAGATAACGGCCAGCGTCTGCCCTTTCGAAACATTGTCGCCGAGCTCGACGTTGACACGGCGGACGACGCCGCCGACGAGCGTCATGACCGGCGTCTCGCGATACGCATTCGGCTGCACGGTGCCGTTCGATGCCGCAAGATCGCTCTCTTTCGCGAGTTCCTCGCCGACCGCTTCGATCTTGATGCCGGACCGCTCGATCTGCTCGGCCGGAATCGTAACGATCTCGCCCGCCGTAACCGTCTGGTCGGCATTGCCCGAATCGTCAAAAGAGATCGAGCGCGGTGCCGGCACCGGCTGACCCGCGCGCCGCGCGCCAAGGAAGTGCCAGGCCGCCAGGCCGCCGCTGACGGCCAAGATCACGACGACCGCTCCGATGACGACCCATTTCTTCTGACCGCCGTTTGCATTGATCGGTTCTTCGCTCATTTCTTCACCAATTCACCGAGATTCGCGGAACGAAGCACCGCGACCCGCGCAAGATAGGTTTCAAGCCGCGCATCTAGATACTCGCCCTCGATCTCGATAAAACGACGCTGCTCAGCGATGTAGTCGAAAAGCGTCCGCGCGCCGAGTTCGTACATCTGCCGCACGACCGCGAGATTCGCTGCCGCCTGATCGCGCACGCCGACGCGATAGATCTCCATCGCCCGCGCCGACGACCGGAAGCGCGCATATGCCGAACCGATCTCGTTGCGGACCGAGAGCTCGCCGAACTCGCGCCGGCGCGCGGCCGCGTCGCGCTCGGCCGTAAGCGCCTCGATCATTCCCTGATTCCGGTTCCTCACCGGCAACGTGATCTTCACGCCAAAGGTGAAGAAGTTCATCGACTGCTCGATCGGCCGCAGCACACCTGAATCATCAAATCCCTGGAGCGGAAAGCCCGAACGCATCCGCTGATAACCGGCCATCAGTTCGGCATCGGGACGCGATTCGACCCGGGCCTGCGCGATCCGCGCCTCGGCCAACGCTTCGACAAGCCTCGCGCCGCCGAGGTCCGGCCGCGTATCGAGCGCGATCCGGGTCGCGGTCTCGGGCGTCGGAAGATCGGCCAGTAGATCTTCAAGATCGCCTCGCAGGCTGAGCGGCTCGTCGGGTGCGAGGCCGATCAGGTCACGGAGTTCGAACATCGCGATCTCTACCTTTCCGCGCGTCGTCTCGAACATCGCGCGCAGACGGTTGAGCTCGACCGTCTCAAGACTCTGCTCAAGCGGCGCGCGGCGCCCTTCGCGGACGGTCGCGGCGACGAGATTGAAATTGTCGGTCGCGACCGAGAGCATCTCGACCGTGAACCTCAGTTTGAGGGCGAGCGCGAGCGCTTCGCCGAATTTCTCGCGCACCGCCGCCGCCAGAAGCCTTTCCTTTTCGGCGACCGCGGCACGGCGGACCTCGGCCTCGCGCGCGGCGACGCGCAGTCGGGCGCCGCGCCGGCCGAAGAGTTCCAACGGCACGGAGCCTTCTGCCATCAGGCTGTTGTCCATCCCGGCGATCTGCCGCGTACCGCTGACCTCAAGGCTCGGATTCGACCGCAATCCCGCCTGGCGGATCATCGCTTCGGCCGCCTCGGCCTCTTTCCGCATCGCGGCCAGATCGCCGTTCCTCTCAAGTGCCGTCGCAACCAGCCGGTCTGCGTCGAAGCCGGCCGCGGGATCGATGAACCGCTTCGTTTCGGCCGCCGGATCCGGTTTCTTCGCCGGCGACTGATCGGCGGACGTCTGCGCCGGCACGAACGCCGCCGTCATCGCGGCCAGAACGAACGCCGCGATCATCCGTTTCGATTTTGGGCCGAAGATCGTCATTGTTCGCGATCGAGCCTCCAAAGTCGCAGCCAGTAGAAGATCACCGGCGTGACGATCAGGACGTGCAGCAACGATGACAGCATTCCGCCGAAGACCGGCGCGGCGAGCGGCTTCATCACTTCCGATCCGGCGGTCGTGCTCCACATTATCGGCAACAATCCGAAAACGATCGTCGTCACCGTCATCACTTTCGGCCGCAGGCGTAGCAGCGCGCCCTCGGTCACCGCCTCGAGCAGCGTCTCGCGGTCGAGTTTTCCGAGTTCCCTGCGCTTTCGCTCGACGGCTTCTTCCAGATAGACGACCATCACGATCGTCGTCTGGACCGCGGCCCCAAAAAGCGCGATGAACCCGACCCAGACCGCGACCGAGAAGTTGTACTCAAGCATCCACAGCAGATAGACTCCGCCGGTCAGCGCGAACGGCACCGCGAGCAGCACGTGCGCCGCCTCAAGGAACGATCGGTAGGTAAGGTACAGCGTCAGGAAGATAATCAGGATGACGATCGGCACGACGATCATCAATCGGCTTTTAGCGCGTTGCTGGTTCTCGTATTGGCCGCTCCAGTTGACGTAGTAGCCGGCCGGCATCGGCACTTCCTTCAGGATCGCGGCGTTCGCTTCGTCGACGAAACTGCCGATATCGCGTCCGCGGACGCTGAGGAGAACCGTGCCGCGCAGCAGCCCGTTCTCGCTCTGGATCATCGCCGGCCCGTCCACGGTCCGGATCTCCGTGAGCTGCGCGAGCGGGATCTGCGCGCCCGACGGCGCCGCGACCGGAATTCGGCCGATCGCTTCGGGCGATCCGCGAAACTCGGGCGCGTAACGGACGCGAATCGGAAAACGGTTTCGGCCCTCGATCGTCGTCGTCAGGTTCGTTTCCCCGATTCCCGCCTCGATAGCGCTTTGGATCGTCGCGACGTCGATGCCGAACCTCGCGGCCGCACGCCGATCGATGTCGATATCCAGGTACGGCGCTCCGGTGATCTGTTCGGGATAGACGTCGGCCGCGCCCGGCACCTCGCGAACGGCCGCCGCGACTCGACGCGAGAGATCCTCGAGTTTTTCGAGATCGTTGCCGAAGATCTTGATCCCGACCTGCGAACGGATGCCGGTCGCGAGCATCTCGATGCGGTTGATGATCGGCTGCGTCCAAATGTTTGTGACGCCCGGCATTCGCAGCGCCGCGTCCATCTCGGAAACGAGCCGCTCGCGGGTCATTCCGTCGCGCCACTCGTCCTCGGGCTTGAGGTGGATCACCGTCTCGTTCATGTTGATCGGGGACGGATCCGTCGAACTCTCCGCGCGGCCCGCCTTGCCGACCGCCCATTTGACCTCGGGGAACCCGGCGATTATCTCGTCCTGCCGTTTCAAGACGCGCGTCGCTTCGTCAAGCGATACCGCCGGATCGGTGACCGGCATGAACATCAGGTCGCCCTCGTTGAGCGGCGGCATAAACTCGGACCCGATTCGCGTCGCGGCGACGGTCGCCCCGATGAACAACACCAGCGCGGCCGACACGGCCGCCACACGATGCCGAAGCGCCCACATCAGGAAAGGTCGGTAGCCCCGGCGCAAGATGCGCATTATCGGGTTCCACTCTTCGGGATGCAGTTTCCCGCCGAGGAAATAGGTGCATAGCACGGGCACGAGGGTGACCGCCATGAACGCCGATCCGACCATCGCGAACGTCTTCGTGTACGCCAACGGATGAAAGAGCTTCCCTTCCTGGCCGGCGAGCGCGAAGACCGGCACGAAAGCGATGATGATGATCGCGATCGACGAGAAGATCGGCCGGCCGACCATCTTCGTCGCCGCCAGCACTTCGGCCCAGACTGCCGCTTTGTCGCGCGTGTCGATCCCCTTGTCCTCGATCGCGCGATAGGCGTTCTCGGTGACCACGATCCCGGCATCGACGAGGTCCGAGATCGCGATCGCGATGCCGGCGAGCGACATTATGTTCGACGTGATGCCGGCGAAATACATGAAGAGGAACGAGATAAGGACGGCAAGCGGGAGCGGGACCGTAACGATGAAAACCGACCGGAAATGCGCGAGAAAGATGAGGTTGGCGAGTGTCACGAGGATCAGTTCCTCGATCAGCGCTTCCTTGAGAGTATCGGCCGTGCGGTATATGAGCTCGGTCCGGTCGTAGAAGGGCACGATGCGCACGCCTTCGGGAAGGCCCGGCTTGATCTCTTCGATCTTCTTCTTGACGTTCTCGATGACCTCGAGCGCGCTCGTCCCGAAGCGGGCGACGACCACACCCCCGACCGCTTCGGTGCCGTTCTTGTCGAGCGATCCCGTGCGAAACGCGTTCCCGATCTTGACCTCGGCAACGTTCCTGACGTAGACGGGCGTTGCGGAATTGCCGCCGATGACGATGTTCTCGACGTCGGCGACCGATTCGACGAGCCCCAGTCCGCGGACGACCGACCATTCGCCGGCCTGTTCGACGACGTTGCCGCCGACATTGTTGTTCGACTTCTCGACCGCCTCGACGACGGCTGACAAAGGAATTCCGAACGCGCGGAGTTTGTTCGGATCGACGTCGATCTGGTACTGGTGGACATAACCGCCGACCGAAGCGACCTCGGCGACGCCCGACACCGAGTTCAATTGGTAGCGGACGAACCAATCCTGCAAGGTCCGCAGATCGCGCAGGCTCATCTTGTCCGATTCGAGCGTGTACCAGAAGACCTGGCCGACGCCCGTCGCGTCCGGCCCGAGCGTCGGCGTGACGCCCTCCGGAAGCTGTTTCTGGACAAGATTCAGCCGTTCGAGAATCCGCGTCCGCGCCCAGTAGAGTTCGACGTTGTCCTCGAAAATGACGTTGATCATCGAGAAGCTGAACGCCGAGCTCGCGCGCACGGTGCGCACGCCCGCGAGTCCTTGAAGATTGGTTACGAGCGGGTATGTGACCTGGTCCTCGACCTCCTGCGGCGAACGCCCCGGCCAGTCGGTGAAAACAATGATCTGGTTGTCCGAAAGATCGGGAATGGCGTCGATCGGCGTCCGCAAAAGCGCCCAGTATCCCGCCGCCATCAGTCCGATATAGACGATGATGACGATCACGCGATTGCGAAGCGACCATTCGATGAGCCAGTTGATCATTTGGGATTTGGGATTTGGGATTTGGGATTTGGGATTTCGGATTTCGGATTTCGGATTTGGGGACCGCGATCTTCGGCAGAAGATCCGCAATCCCAAATCCGAAATCCCAAATCGGCCATTATTCCACCACTATCTTCCCCCGCATCATGTCCATTCCGCACTGGAACTGGATATCACCCGATTCGGCGGGCGTGAATTCGACCAGAACTGGCTGGCCGACGGGAAGCGTCTTCTTGATATTGAGCTTCGGGAAGACGAGTTCGTCGCCGCAGTTCTTGTCATCCTTGCGCGTAAACTCGAGTTTCACCGGTTCGCCCTTCTTGACCTTGATCGATTTCGGCTCATAGGTCGTCGTCACCGTGACCTTGATGGTCTCGCCCGGCTTGGCAGTGTAGACATCGGGGTCGGCCGCGGCCTTGTTCTCGGTCTTCGCGCCCGAGCAGGCGCCCAGAGCGGCCATCGCCACGATCATCAAAACAATTGAAATTCTCTTCATAGTTTTCTCCTTTCGGTTATTGCGCGACGATCGGGAGCATTGCCCGCCCCTTCCCGGCCGCGCCTTCGTAAATGATCTGTGTTTGCCAATCGCCCGCCATTTGCAGTTTCACGATCCCGACGTAAACGCCCGGCGTCGCGCTGGTGGTCAGCGTCGCGGCGTCGTTCATCACCGGCATCGTGCCCATCGCGGGCATATGAAAATTGACCGCCGCGGCGCCGACCTCGACCGGCTTTCCGCTGCTGTCGCTGAAGGTTATCGTGAACTCGTTCTTGCCGTCGCGCAGCACGCCGTCGGCGCTCGCCAGCGAAACCGTCAATCCGTTGCCGGCGCTGCCGGTG
>CAZARD010000022.1:0-45877 GCA_964487505.1 uncultured Blastocatellaceae bacterium
CTATCGGGTTGAAATGATTCGCAGAAAATTGAAACGATGAGGGTGATACCCACACGTCAACGGTCTACCATCACGGATTTCAAGGAACCGGCAGGTGCAATGATCCCCCGTCGCGGCGAGTTGTCGACGGATCTCGGCGATCTCGGCTCGTAGGCTACGGAGATTCATCGGACCCTCCTCGGTCCAAGACCTTGGACGTCGCGCCTGAGTTCTTCAAGTTGGCGTTCGATCTCGTTAATCTCGACTGTCTTGAAATGAAGGTCGAGAATCGTCTTTGCTGCAGCGTACTTGATCGTATCCTGATCGGCAGTATCCATCAGATCAAGGAGTTTAGAGACTGCTCGCGTCGAAGCACTTCTGATCGCTGCTTCGGTCTCTTTGTTTATCGATTCGGTGAGCTCGCGAATCCGACGCTGAAATTCGGGATTTTGTCTATATCGCCAGAGAGTCGCCTCGGAGATCCCGCTTTCCAAGGCAACCTGTCGAACACTTCCGCTTCTGACAAGCGCCATCGCTGCGATGTTCTGCCGGCCGGTCAGTCCCCCTTCGTCGTGTTTCAAATCAACTACTTTCATTTCAAGCCCATTGATATTCTGACACAAACAGGCCTCTTCTCAAACGAATTCGAAGATATCGTAAGCAGTTTACTTGTAGAGGGATTTTCCGGTTGTTGCGACTATCGAACGACCCCAAGAACCGCCCAGTTGTCCTTGTAGTTCTTCAACATCTCGGTTCGGATGGCGGTGTCCGGAATTCTTCGGTAACAACTCGCCAATGGTCGTTTCTTGCCCCGGCCACAGAGGGTGATACTGTCAGTGATGCCGTGGCTGATCCGTATGACATTGATTTCTCGTTTAGCGCTACAAAAAACCCACAATTTAAGAATGGGAGTCTGAAGCAAGCGCATCGTTTAGTATATATACTAAACGATGCGTATCATATGCATAATAGTGTCATTAACATTGGTATATATACCAATGTTAACGATATGTGATTCTGCTTGGTATATATACCAAGCAGGTTGACTGTGATACACATCTAGTATATATACTAGATGTGTTATGGCTAAGCTTAAGAAAATTCAAATCGCCAAATCCTTAATACTGAGGCACTTTAATCAGTACAAATCGCGGGTTTTCACTTATGAAGAGCTTGCCAGCATAATGGCAGAAAAAAGTGAAGATTGGGATTTATCAGCTAGACAAACAGTAGTAGGATTTGTTGATTTTCTTCTCGAGAATTCAGATTTAGAAATGATTGCTTTGGAAAGCAAGGATTTTCCGAAGTTAGTTAGATTTCTTTGGGGTAAACCTTCTATTTTTGCAATTGCGCAAACTGTCAAAAAGGGTTCGTATATTTCACATGGTAGCGCGGTTTTTTTGCATGGACTCACTGACCTGATTCCGAAAACTATCAACATAAATTATGAGCAAAGGCCAAAACCGAAATATTACGGAAAACTCTCACAAGAAAATATTGATCGGGCTTTTTCAAGACCCCAAAGACAAACAAAATTTGTTTATGAATATGACGAGTACAAAATAATTGTCACGAACGGCAAATTTACAGACCGCTTAGAAGTAAGCTCTCAAACAACAACAACCTCAGAGAATTTAGAACTTACACGAATCGAGAGAACTTTGATCGATATTACCGTACGCCCAGCTTACGCCGGCGGCGTTTTTGAGGTCCTTGAAGTCTATAAAAGGGCGAAAACTCTTGTTTCAGTGCAAACTCTCTTAGCTACTCTAAGAAAAATGGATTACATTTACCCATATCACCAATCAATCGGGTTTTATTTGGAAAGGGCAGGGTATGACGAAAAACTGTGGTCAAGATTCCAAAACCTTGGGATGAATTATGATTTTTATATAACCTACCAACTCCCTAAGGACAAAAAGTTTGATTCAAAGTGGCGTTTATATTATCCCAACGGATTGTAGTTTCTTAACTAAACCCAAAACAAAATCAAAGTAAAAGTCAAATTCTTTAAGCTCTCCTGAAACACTTTGTCTAACCGCATCCCAATTTTGGCGATGAAATTCTCGCGTATTTTCAATGTTTGACAAAAATTCTAATGGGACTTCCTTAGCCTCAAAAATATGTCTGAATAGCTCAAGATTTTCTGGTGCCGTAATATCAATATCCTTCGCTACAAGGATAGAATGAATATCGTAAAAATCTCTCCCTCTAGGTGTAGAATACCCGCGAAGTTCATAATCGGGCATCTGTTGGCAGATGGCCCTGATTTTTTCAATTACTATCATCGGTAACGAATAAACATAAATCGTATAATTATCTAATTCTCTTTCTTCTTTTGTTTCAACAAATTCATGTTTTGAAATTTCAACTTTGAAGGTTGGACTCATGTTAGGAGCAACCGGAGTTGCAGTTCTTCGCAACCGATCCAAATTATCTTCATGTCTCTCATAATTTGTTCTATCGGTTATTTTGAATTCAACAGCATAGCCGCCCCAAATTTCGCCTAATCCTTCAGGCGTTTTTTTAGGACGTGCTTCAAATTTCCGATCAAACACAACATATCCGGTGGCATCGAATCTTTCCTCTAAACTCCTGAAAATTCTTCTTTTAACGTCTTCAATATCCACAAAATCACCCGCAATTGATAAATCAACGTCTATCGAAGCTCTTTCACCAACTTGGTGAACTATATCAAGAGCATTTCCACCCTTTAGCACAAGTCTTTCCATTAACTCGTCATCAGAAAAAAGCGCAATAATGACACGGCGCCGAATTTCCTTTAATTCCATAAAGAGACTTTAGAGCAGCTAAAACGTATCGGTGATGTTAGATCGACTCGTTGCGCAAGTCTGTGACACGAGTTCTTAAGTGATCTTTTCCGGCGCCTATTTTACTGAAACGATCAGTTCCATCAATGTGACGCGAATCACAGCATTTCAATTAGCTGGCACCGGCTCGATCTGTCAACTTCGAGAATCGTCCGGAATATGGTTCCCGTTGACTCTGTAATCGTTTCTGCTAGTATTGCAGCGGTCAGTTAACAAATAACTCAACAGCGAATTATTGGGGATGTTCCGGGCGTTGATTCTCATCAAAGCCGCCTTGATTCTCAGGAACTCACGATCTGAATTGAACGCTTCGGCCACTAGCTCGGTGATGTTCCTGTTGAGAAGCCGGAAATACCGCCCGGCCATTCGCTGAATGTTGAATAAGGAAATATCAATGATCACCGGAGAACTCAAGTCAAAAGTAGACAGAATCTGGGACACGATGTGGTCGGGCGGGGTCTCGAATCCCTTGTCGGTCATTGAACAACTCACGTACCTGCTTTTTATCAAGCGGCTCGATGAATTCATACGCTTCGCGAGCGAAAGGCGGCGCGGACGGGGCAGCCGATCGAGGAGCCGATTTTCGCCGCGGGGCAGGAGAATCTTCGCTGGTCGCGGTTTAAGGAGACCGCTCCCGAGACGATGTTTGAGACGGTCAGGGACAAGGTTTTCCCGTTTATCAAGTCTCTCGGCGGCAACGGCGGATCGGACGAAGAAGGCGATTCGACCTACTCGCATCATATGAAGGATGCGATCTTTATGATGCCGACGCCGCGTGTTCTTGCCAGCGTCGTCGATCAGCTCGACAGCATCGATATGTCGGACAGCGACACCAAGGGCGACCTTTACGAGTATATGCTCGGTAAGATCGCTTCAGCCGGTCAGAACGGTCAGTTCCGGACGCCGCGGCATATCATCAAGCTGATGGTCGATATGACCGCCCCGACAACGAAGGACGTGATCTGCGATCCGGCGTGCGGTACGGCCGGATTCCTTGTCGCCGCGTCCGAATACCTTCGCGACCATCACGGCGATGCGATCTACAAGACCGAGGACAGTCGCCGCAAGTTCAACTCGGGGACTTTCCACGGTTACGACTTCGACTCAACGATGCTCCGGATCGGCAGTATGAATATGCTGCTCCACGGCGTCGAGAATCCCGACATCCGATATCGGGATTCGCTTGCCCAGTCGGATCAGGACGACGCCGAGAAGTTTTCGCTGATCCTCGCCAATCCGCCGTTTGCCGGAAATCTCGATTACGAGTCGACTGCCAAGGACCTGCTTCAGATCGTCAAGACGAAGAAGACCGAACTCCTTTTCCTCGCACTGTTCCTGCGTTTGCTGCAGATCGGCGGTCGGGCGGCGGTCATCGTTCCGGACGGGGTTTTGTTCGGCTCGTCGAAAGCGCACAAGGCTCTGCGCGAGCTCATCGTCGATAAACAGAAACTAGATGCCGTGATCTCGATGCCTTCGGGCGTTTTCAGGCCGTACGCCGGCGTTTCAACGGCTATTCTGTTGTTCACCAAGACAAACTCCGGCGGAACCGACAACGTTTGGTTCTACGACATGAGGGCAGACGGCTATTCGCTTGACGACAAGCGCACACCGCAGCCGGAGAAGAGCGACCTGCCTGACATCTTGGCTCGATGGCAGAACCGTGACGGTGAAGCAGATCGCAAACGAACCGATCAGAGTTTCTTTGTTCCGAAGGCTGAGATCGCCGGTAACGATTATGATCTCTCGATCAACCGGTACAAGGAAGTCGAGTACGAGGCAGTCGAGCACGATTCACCAATCGAGATCCTCGCTCGACTGGCGAAACTGGAGGAAGAGATCGCCAAGGGGCGAATGCATCTTGAGGTATTGCTGAATGAAGATCAAAAGAGTGCCGTTAGGTGACATCGCACTTGTGAACCCTCGCCTCGATGTTGACGATCAACCAAGCGGCAACGAACTGGTGAGTTTTGTTCCTATGGCCTCAGTTTCTGAGGCGACGCTCTCAATCGAACAGCCATTGGATAGGATCTATGAAGATGTTGCGAAGGGCTTTACACCGTTTCGCAGGGGGGACATTCTAATTGCGAAGATTACCCCGTGTTTCGAGAACGGCAAGATGGCGTACTCAAAGGATTTGCCTCGGAGGATTGGGTTTGGTTCAACGGAATTTCACGTGTTGCGCCCGAATCCCGATCAGGATGGCGCATATTTGTTTCAACTGCTTCGTGATCCGTACGTACGAAGGCTGGGAAAATCAAAAATGACCGGCGCAGCTGGACAACGACGAATTCCAGCTCGTTTTCTGCAAGAGCTTCGAATTCCTCTCCCACCGCTTTCGGAGCAGAAGCGGATTGCGGGGATTTTGGATGCGGCGGACGCTTTGCGGGCAAAGCGGCGAGAGGCGCTTGCCGAACTTGATAAGCTCCTTCAATCCACTTTCATCCATATGTTCGGCGACCCCGTTACCAACCCGATGGGGTGGGACATAGTTCCAATTGGCGATTTCGCCGAAGTAAAGGGTGGAAAGCGTCTGCCAAAGGGGGAGGAATACTCTTTGCTCCCGACACCGTACCGATATATTCGAGTCGCTGACATTAGTCCCAACTATATAGAGCGAAGAAACCTGAGATATCTTAAGCCTGAAACTCAAAGGCGAATAAGCCGTTACACTGTTGATGAAGGTGATGTAATCATCTCAATAGCAGGAACAATAGGAGTCACTGCGGCAGTACCCAAAGACCTGAAGGGCTGTAATCTAACGGAAAACGCGGCGAAAATCGTTCTTAAATCGCAGGAGCAGATTAATCCCGTTTTTCTTAGTTTCGCGCTTCAAATGCCTCAGACCCAAGCTCAAATCGCCGGACAAACAGGACAAGTTACGATAGGTAAGCTCGCACTTTTTCGGATTGAGCGTGTCGTGGTAACGGTACCACCGATTGCTGAACAGAATCGCTTTTCATCATTTGTGGAATCGATCGAGCGGCAAAAAGCCAGAATGCGTACCCACCTGACCGAGCTCGATTCGCTTTTCGCATCACTTCAATCCCGAGCCTTCAATGGTGAATTTTGACGGACGATGAAGATATCGGAGAACTTCAAATTCATTGAACAAGAGTTCGTCCACGTGGCGGAAAGCGCGAGTTTTGCCGAGCATCACGTTTACGGAGACCCGCGGGCTTCTTGCTTCCATTCCCGGCACGCGCTCGAGAATCTTGTCAGACGTGTCTTCAAGATCGACAAAAGCCTGAACCAGCCGAAGACGACGAATCTGGACGGCTACCTGAGCGAACCGTCATTCAAGGCGTCGATGCCGGAAGCGGTTTGGGAGAAGGCTGAATACATCAGAAAGGGCGGTAATGACGCAGTTCACGGCAAAAAGGCGCCGACACCTGAGAAGGCGCTCGATATCCTGAAAGAGCTTTATCACGTTGCCTACTGGACCGGCCGCACATACCTTCGCAAGGGCGCAGAAGAGCTTGCAGGCAAGACGTTCGACCATTCAATCGTTCCCCGACTGACACTCGCCGCAGCGCCGATCAGCATCGAAGAACTCGAGGCGCTCAAGGCTGAGCGTGACGCAGCGATTGCGGCAAAGGAAGAAACTGAACTTGAGTTGATTGCGTTACGCGAGGAAGTCGAAAAGTATAAGGCTGAGAACACCAAGGTTCCTGACACCCACGACTGGAACGAGGCGAAGACTCGAAGATTGATCATCGATCTCGACCTTCACCGTGCGGGCTGGTCGCTTGAAGGAAAGAACGATCGCGAGTACGAGGTCGTTGGGATGCCGAACGCTAACGGGATCGGCTACGCTGACTACGTCCTTTGGGGTGACGACGGAAAACCGCTTGCGGTCATCGAAGCGAAGAAGACGATGGCCGACCCGCAGGAGGGTCAGCAACAGGCGAAGCTCTACGCTGACTGCCTTGAGGAGATGCACGGCCAGCGTCCTATTATCTTCTGCACAAACGGATATGTGACTTGGATCTGGGACGATCGTTCATATCCGCCGCGCCGTGTCGCCGGATTTCTCAAAAAGGACGAACTCGCACGGCTGATCATTCGCCGGTCGCAGCGCGAGAAACTGGATGTCGCGAAGGTTAACGACGCAATAGTCGACCGCTACTATCAGAAACGATCAATCGGGAGCATCTTTGGGCATTTCTCTGCCAGCAAACGAAAGGCGCTTCTCGTGATGGCGACCGGTACGGGCAAGACGCGGACCGCCGTTGCGCTCGTCGATGTTCTTCAACGTTCCGGTTGGATCAAGCGAGCCTTGTTCCTTGCCGATCGCGTATCGCTCGTCAACCAAGCCTGCAACGCGTTCAAGAAGCATCTGCCGGAATCGAGTCCGGTCAATCTTGTCACTGAAAAGGACACGGAAGGAAGGGTTTACGTTTGCACTTATCCGACGATGATGGGGCTGATCGACGAGACGAAAGGAAATGAAGCCCGTTTCGGAGTCGGTCATTTTGATCTGGTGATCATCGACGAGGCTCACCGTTCCGTGTATCAGAAATACGGCGCGATCTTTCGGTATTTCGATTCGCTTCTTGTCGGTCTTACCGCAACGCCGCGGGAGGAAGTCGATAAGAACACGTACGACCTTTTTGATCTTGAAGCCGGCGTCCCGACCGATGCGTATGAGTTGGAACAAGCCGTGAAGGACGGGTTTCTGGTTCCGCCACGGGTTCAGCAGGTCGATCTACGTTTCCCACGTGAAGGGATTGACTACGACAGCCTCAGCGATGAGGAAAAGGAACAGTGGGAGAGCATCGACTGGGGCGACGACGCCGATGCCGGACTTCTGCCTGATCGAGTGAATGCAAATGCCGTCAACAATTGGCTCTTCAACAAGGATACGGTTGATAAGGTCCTGCAGCACCTGATGAGCAACGGCCACAAAGTAGATGGCGGTGACAGGCTGGCAAAGACGATCGTTTTCGCCCGAAACCACGACCACGCGAAATTCATCGAGGAGCGGTTCAACCATCACTATCCGCATTACGCCGGTCATTTCGCTCGGATAATCGACAACTACGCGAAGTACCCGCAGAGCCTGATCGATGACTTTTCGCAAAAGGACAAAGCGCCGCATATCGCGATCTCGGTGGATATGCTCGACACAGGAATCGATGTTCCCGAGGTCGCGAATCTCGTTTTCTTCAAGCCTGTCTACTCGAAGATCAAGTTCTGGCAGATGATCGGACGTGGAACGAGGCTTTGTCCCGATCTATACGGTCCGGAAGACGACAAACGGGACTTTCGGGTATTCGACTTCTGCTTCAACTTTGATTTTTTCAAGGAAAATCCGCAAGGGATAAATGCGAAGGACACGGCCCCGCTTGGAACGCGTCTGTTCCGTGCGAGGGTGCAGCTGCTTTCGTACGTGCAGGCGAGCGCCGATCTGGATCCTGAAGGTTTGATCCGCGAGTCTTTGACGACCGGTCTTCACTCCGAAGTTGAGGCGATGAATCCGGAGAACTTCATCGTCCGGATGCACCAGCAGGCGGTGAGCAAGTTTACAGACCGCGCCAATTGGGAAAAATTGACCGAGAGCGACGTTCACGTACTCCAAGGCGAGATCGCGGATCTTCCGACCGAACTTCCGAATGACGAGATTGAGTCGCGACTGTTCGATCTGATGATGCTCCGGATGCAACTCGCTCACGTCGAATCAGACGGACTCGGGTTTGAGGGCAATCGCAAGAGGGTCGTTGAGATCGCGATGATGCTTGAAGAGAAGAGCACGATTCCGGCGGTCAAGCAGCAGCTGGAGTATCTGGCCGCAATGCAGCAAACATCGTTCTGGGAACAGATCGACCTTCGCCTGCTTGAGGAGGTAAGATTACACCTACGCGATCTGATGCCTTTCATCGACAAGCGCAAGCGGAACATCGTTTACACCGATTTCAAGGACGAAGTGATTTCGGTCCGCGACAACGATTCGTTTCTGGTTCCGAAGATGACCGGCGTTCAGTACGAGAAGAAGGTCAAGGAGTATCTGGAGAAGCATCAGGACCATATCGTCGTCCGGCGCTTGAAGTCGAATCAACCGCTGACGGAAACCGATCTTAAAGGGCTTGAGACCACGCTGGCTGAGATCGGTGAAGAAGATGGAGAAAGTCTGCTCTCAGGGCTTCTGGAACGCAGCGGAGCACCTTCTCTGGCTTATTTCGTCCGTAGCCTTGTCGGGATGGACCGCGTTGCGGCTCAGGAAGCCTTCTCGCGGTTCCTGAGCGACCGGAGCCTGACCGCCCCGCAGATCAGGTTCGTCGAGATGATCGTCGATCAGCTGACGGCGCGCGGGGTGATGACGGCTGCTGCTTTATATGAAGCCCCGTTCAAAGACCTCCACGCCGGCGGTCCCGAAGCTTTGTTTGCCGGTAAGGAGAATGTCATCGAGGCAGTGTTTGAGGCGTTGGAGTCGGTGGGGCCGAAGGTGATTGGTAAGACGGGGTGAGCATTCTTACGCGAAGAAATCGGGTGCGTCGAGGCGCATTAGTTCATTTATTAACTGGTTCAAATGCGAGGTTGGCAAAAAATTCTTGCAGATTCTGATGTCGAAACCTCCAATGCCCGCCGTCCCTTTCCAAAATTCGCGTTTCCGCCGCCAAATCGAGAAACGTCGCATATCTCAAAGGCGTCGAACCTTCAAACCAATGACAAAGGCGTACATAAAAATGTCGAAATATCGGCGAGAGAATAACACTCATAGTTGGCAAACTGGAGAACAGGAAAAATCGAGTATTCTCCACCACCTTTTCATGAGGAAAGCTTGCAGATCAAGTGGCCCCCAACGTCCAGACACGAAAGCGTCTTATTTAAGGTGGATCGCCGCCGGGGTTTTGTTGCCCCGTGATTGATGGCCGCGTTCGTAGTTAACCGAAAGTAAGCATCCAGAATACGCCAGGCAACTCTTCCTATGCCTGCTTCTTCCGGAGGCTGAGGAGGTTCGGATGAACGTCGCACCTCGAAGCGACCTGGTTTTCATCTCCTGACGAGATAATATCGAAAGTTGCGGAAATGCAATGAAACAAAAAAGTAGCCTATCCTTGTTCTGACAAAAAAACAGACAGGCTCTTTAGGATACGTTACTCATGAAACGGTGCAACGGAAAGTTGATTCTTGAAAATGTGGGAGCCGGGGAACAAACGGTTTCTCTTTGGAAGCGTTCGTCAGGGCCGCGGCGCAGCGGATGATTCAGGGGGCGCTTGAAGCCGAGGTGACGGAGTATCTCGGGCGGCTCCGGGACGAGCGAGCGGACGGGATTCCCAGCCGGCACTACGGGCGCTGATCGGCGAGGAGGCGCTGCTTTCTCTGTGTATCTTCTATGCGGTATCACGTGAACTCACGTGAACTCACGTGAACTGCCGTCCGGAATATCGCCTAAACAACCGTGAACTCTTTATTTTAGGAAAATTATTGTTGGCACAGCTTTTGCAGTAAACAGTATCGTGAAGACACCACCCAAAACACCGGCAGTCAAAGCGAAGGCGACGTTAAGCGCTAAAATCGCAGTGGTCACCTTTTTTGTGACCTGGTCTACACCGATTACTGAAAGTACCGTCAAACAGCTTCTGCGAGCGAATCCTCGCGGATAACAGAAGCAAGAAAGGAGAGAGAGAATATGCATAGAAGGAAATTTATTCACGTGCTGATTATATCAGGAATATTCCTGTTCGGGTGTGGTGCCCCCCCCTCCCAAAATTCCAATACCTCTCCACCGGTGGCTTCGATACGTGTCGGGTATATACCAATTGTCGACTGCCTGCCGCTCTATGTCGCTCAAGATAAGGGAATATTCGCTAAACACGGATTGACCGCTGAACTAACGCCGCTGCAAGGTGGCCCTAGGGTCATTGAAGCTTTGTCGGCGGGCAGCATTGATGTCGGGTACGCTAATTTGGTTTCGACTATTCTGGCGAACTCAAAGGGAATCGGCATTTTGGCAATTGCGGGCGGCCCTATTGAAGCGGACGGGCGGCAAGCTCATGCATTACTTATCCCAAAGAAGTCCCCGATCAATAATCCGCAAGAACTGGCGGGGAAGACGATTGCTGTAAATGCTCTTCGGAACATAGAGCATGTCGCTTTGGTTCAATATCTTGAGAAAAATGGGGTTAACACGAACGATATCAAGTACGTCGAAACGCCGTTTCCGCAAATGGAAGGTCTTCTTCAAGGCGGACAAGTGGATGCCGCGATGGTCGTGGAGCCATTCATTTCCGTCGGCTTGACACACGACTCCGTGCGGGTTCTGGGGCACCCATATTCCGATGTGAGGCCGCGAAATGCCGTAGCTAACTATGTAGTGACATCAGCGTGGTCGGAAAAGAACCGCGAAGTCTCGAACCGGTTCCGACAAGCTCTATCGGAAGCAAACGAGTTCATAAGGAACAACGACGGCGAAGCTCGCCAGATTCTTGCTAAGTACACTCAAATTCTCCCTGAAGTTCTGCCGAAGGTTGTAATTCCTGAGTTCGTCGATATGTTTACTCGCGATGACTTGCAGGCGTGGATTGATGAGCTTGTGGAGCAGCAGGTTTTGGAAAAGCGGGTTTCGCCGGAAAGTCTATTTGCTGCACAGTAGTCCATGAAAATGCAAAACAGTCTCTTGATAGCAGAGAACGTGGCGTTCGTGTACCCTAATCTTCGGGAGAATGGACATGCACTGGCCTTAAAAAACATCGACCTGACGGTCAACGAGGGCGAGTTCTGTTCTATCGTTGGAAAATCGGGATATGGCAAGACAACGTTATTGAAGGTTTTGACGGGCTTGCTAAATCCTACATCGGGTAGGGTGATGCTGGAAGGCGCACCTGTGGTGCGACCGAGTAGGAAGGCCGGCGTTGTATTCCAGGATTACGGTTCATCGTTGCTACCTCTGCGAACCGTATATCGAAATATTGAGCTTGCTCTGCTTAACAGCCCGTTGTCGCAGGCGAAACGCCGCGAGAAAATCGAATACTACATACAATTGGTCGGTTTAGGGGATGCGATGCATCTCTATCCGGGCGAGCTTTCGGGCGGCATGAAGCAACGTGTCGCATTGGCCAGAGCGTTGGCTCAGGAGCCTGACCTACTTTTATTGGATGAGCCATTCGGTTCTCTCGACGCTCCAACTCGCTTCCTGCTTGAAGACGAGCTGCTTCGAATTATTCGAGCCAGCAATCTAACGGTCGTGCTCATCACTCACGACATTGATGAGGCAATCTACTTATCTGACAAGGTGTATGTGATGCGCCAGAAAGGCACCGTGAGAGGTGTCGACGATGAGATTAAGATTCCGCTCCCAAAACCAAGAGAGCAAGTTCAGGCTCGTGGTTCTTTAGAGTTCGGAAAATTACGAGCACAGATGTTCGACGCGTTAGCTATGTAAGACCTATGACGCCATCGTATCGAAATCTTTCAGGACTGGCTTTAATAGTCGGCCTACTCCTTATTTGGCAGGTCATGTCATGGTCGGAGGCTGTAAGTCCCATCTATTTTCCCCCTCCATCAAAGATACTGACCACTTTCTCTTTCTTGATTGCGACGGGTGACTTCTGGCGCCAGATTTTCGTCACGGTTGGGAGAATGCTCCTAGGTTTCGCTTTGGCATCATTCATCGCCATTCCAGTCGGTGTGCTAATGGGCCAGCACCGTTGGATAGTGCAATTACTTGGGCCGCTGGTAGAGGTGCTGCGACCGCTACCATCTGCGGCGGTGATACCCGTGTGCATACTCATGCTCGGCATAGACACTAGCATGAAAATCGCTGTGGTGGCTTTCGGGTGCACCTGGCCAATTCTAGTTAATGCGGTGGATGCTGTGAGAGCAACAAATCCGGTTTTGCTTGACTCCGCGCGTTTGCTCGGATTGACGCCATTTCAAACGCTAACCAGAATCGTCGCTCCCATGGCCTTGCCAGGGATATTTTCTGGACTCAGAATAAGCTTGGCCATTGCCCTAATACTGACTGTTACGGCGGAAATGGTAGCCGGCAGTGATGGGCTGGGATACTTGATTGTGGATAGTCAGCGGGGCTTTGGGTATGACGTTATGTTTTCCGGCATCCTTACGCTCGGCATCATTGGCATACTACTCAGTAAGATGTTTTCGATGCTAGAAAAGCGGGTACTTTTCTGGCATTATCTAAGGGAAACTTGAGGATAAATAGGGGCGTTAGAATTGAACCCGATGGTCTTCGATGCATATCTACACCAGCGAAACGCAACGCTTGCGAGGTTGATTGCTCAACCGGCCCCGCTGCCAACCCGCTTTGATGCCGCACAACAGCAGCGAGAGTATGAAGAAGCGCTAATCCAGAACTACCTAGCGGATTTCCTGCCGGATAAATATAACGGTTTCTTTCCCAGCAGTCTCAAGCTCGCGCATTACCTGCACATACCGCCGGAACCCGAACGGACTCGGTTCAATTTCCCGATAATTGTTCGACGAGAAGGTCAGAGTGGCCACTTAGCTGCATTCGGGCACTTTCGCCGATTCAGAGAACTTCGCCTATCCCTGGTCGAACGAGTCAGTCGGAAGCGGGAGGACAGTTGGATATTCGTGTTCGCCTCTCGCAGTTTTAATAGTCGCGTTGACAAAAGTGTTTGCAAGCAGGCAAACGTCGTTCTGAAGCCTCCCGTAAAGCCCCTCGATTATGCTCCTTCGATATTCGACGAGGTCGAGCCGAAGCAAATCCGTGAGGACTGGCTACTATATTCGCACGTCGACTTGGATTCAATATTGCAACGATTGCAGAAAGGAGCGCCTAGCATAGCTTATCCAACGGGAGTCCAGTTCGAGTTTGGTGGCGAGCAGGACGACAAGGTATTGAGATATATCTTTCCGAACTCGTTCGAGCTTTACCTTGAAAGACTGTCTTATATGGTCGCCGAAGGGTATGTAATATTCTGCATCCCCCAAGTGTATGAGTATAAAGCGCTTGGGATACCGCGTGCGCAGGTCGGAGGTGGTGCATGCGCGTTTATCGTTGGCGAAGAACCCACAGTTGACGAACTCGAAGCTCTTTTTCTCGCAAGCACAGAGCTATGTAGCTCGGCGTCGGCTGTACATGATTTAGGCCGCATAACATCGCTTCATATGTTCCGGACGATGTTCCAGGCTATGACCCACTCCATCGGCAACGCGATACGTGAAGAGATTCAGGTGAACAGCACGCCAACACAGGTCGCACGTATTCTTGCCATCCAAGAACTTCACTTACGAGCGCTTGAGAGTTTCGCGCGAGTTTGGGAGCCAATACCCTCTAGCTTGCTTCCGTGGGGTGAATCGGGGTACCGGGGTGAGAGCATTTCGTCCACAATCCAGCATGCCTATTCAAGCGCCGGACACCGAATAGAGGTTGACGATTCGCCGGTCAGAGGAGCGAGGGTCGACGGTAGGTTAGTGCTCATCGTCACGGAGCTTGCACGGAACCTCTTCAAGAATTGGGATGATGTGCCCACATCGTACCGAAGAGAGTTGGAGCAGATAGTCATCAGCGAGAGTCCGGTTGGAGAATCCACCGTGGACGTGAACGTCGTCAGCGTATGCGACTATGAGGCGGCCTGGCACATTCAGAAGAAGTTGTTGGCTGAGGACGGTGCCGGGGGAATAACGCTCATTGCGTACCTCGCAGGGGGAATGGCTGATGAGGCATCTCGTATCGAATGGTGTCTGAGGCCTCTGCGCAGTGATTTTGCACTCGACGAATACGCGACGAGGATGGCGAATTGTTACTTGCATGCGCCGCCTGAGTTGGTCGACGACAACCCGGTCTTAGAAGAAGAAGTATTCGAGATGACTTTTTCCGCACGAGGCCTTCATGCTTTTGGGAGGGGAAGATAATGGAGTTAAAGAGACCATTTAAGGTGTTGGTGGTTGACGATTCGATAGGACGAGCGTTACGTGATGTGCGAAGTCAGGAAGAAGTAGGAGCGTCTTCGGAACTCGGAGCGGTCGGTGAGTGGCTGAAGCCAGTGCTGCAAATCAGCGACTCTTATCCAAGCGATAGCCCAAAAATCGAACTATTCGTGATGAAAGACCTCAAGTTCAAAGAAGGCTCTACCGTCTTGCCAGGCGGCGGGTCGATTTCAAAGGATGACTTACCGGACTTCGACGTCATAGTTCTGGATTTTGGAGAGGTCAAAATTACTCGCACAGACCGTGTGACGCTGGCCGACCTTGGTAATGGCGCGACTGAAACAGAGGTAGAAAATCTAAACCACGACTTTGGAGGCGCTGCTTTTTACCTCCACAATCGACAGCTTGTTGAATCCGCTCAAGTCGTAATTTTTCTGACCAAATATGACAACGAGGATGGAGACGCGTCTGCTATCCCCGATGTTATTCGGCGTTACATTCACCCTTTCACACGTACAACCACCACCGTTGGTGACAAGCGTCCTATCATGTGTTCCAAGCTTTCTGCGGGCACGCGGCGATTGCTTGCCGAAATTGAAAACGCTTATAAACGTTTTGCTCGCAAATTCACTCAACTGGAAAATAACGACGCCATCAGGTTCGCAGCCAGTCACGACGAACCCATAATCGTCGTCGGAGAAACCGGAACCGGTAAAGAGGATATTGCAATCGCTATCCATCATCAGTGGCGGAACGTGCAGCTACGAAAACAGCAAGCAAATCCGCCGGAACGAACAGGAGCTGACTTGATTTCTGAGGAACCGACCATCGTAAACTGTGCCGGTTTATCCGATAATAACCTTGCCCGCGACGAGCTGTTTGGACACGTCGCAGGAGCTTTTTCAGATGCTCAGAATCATCACTTGGGTGAGATTCTAGCCGCGTATGGAGCCATAGAGTTCACCACAAACCCAAGGTCCGCAAATCACCTCGCCGACTATCGGGCCCGACTTACGAGGTGGGAAGATGAGTCGAGAACGCATAACAACTCTGAGCGATTCGAACAGGTAAGAGGCACGATTCAGGGAAGATTCAAGTTTCCTATGGGCACTATCTTCTTGGATGAGTTCGGTGACCTTCCGCCTAGTGCGCAGACTGGGCTCCTTCGCTATTTGCAAGAGTATGAAGTTACTCCGATGGGATACGCAGGACGTATTAAGAACATTCACCTTCGCGTGATAGTAGCCACCAGTGACCCCCGCGTTGCTGCGTTTCTCGGCGAAGAGCTACGTGGTAGTTATCGTTCGAGAGGCGAGCTTCAACGACCTCTCAGGGCTGACCTACTCTTCAGGCTTAAAGGGCAAATAATACGCTCTGCGCCAGTAACACTGATAAATCTAGAACGAACGGTTAACCATTTCATAAAACATTCCAGCCATCCTGGATTTTGGGAAAATGATAAGGCCACGCCTCACCTAATTACGCGGCTGTCGGAGGCGATAGCACTCTCGGAAGAACCTCCTCCGACTGGTCGAAGGACGATATTTGGGCATCGTCGCGAAATCAGCCGGATAGTAAGATTGTGCAATTTGTACGTTGACTCCGCTGCTGAGCGGGGTGAGAGGTATTCGACGAAGGAGGTTACCCCCGATATTATCGACAAACTCTGGAAGCACTCATGGGTTGTCACCGAAGAAATAGAGGACTTTGAAGAAGCTGACCAGATTCTGGCTGAGCACGTCAATGAGGTACTGAACAAAGTAGTTCAGTACTTCGACGGAATACGTGTGCCGCTCCCGGAAGGTTGGCTCGAATTTGCTCCACGCAAACGACGAGAAGTAGTAACTAAGTTGGTGACCTCGCTCGTGGAAAGCGGCAAACGTAGTGAAGTTGAGAATTTACATCATCTCTTAGTGAAGAAGAAGGGGGACAAAACAGGTCTTACTGAGGAGCTTTGGAAAGCAGCGTTCGGGTCGAACGCTCTACGCAAGCATCTTCGCGACGGTCTCTCGAAGGTTTCGTCGTCCAGCTCGTAATGCAAGCTCCACTACGAAGGAAGTCGTCGGCAAATCCCCTAAGTCTCGTAGGGCAAATTCTCGGACTCGGCGGCAAGGGCAAGATAGCTGGTTCATGAACTGTTGGAGACCAGCGAGCGAGCAATCGTTTCAGCTTTGACCATTGGCTACGTTCCTTCCACATGAACGGGATTCCAAAGCCACTTGGTTTCACTCTTAGTGCCTTCCATGAAAGTTCCTCTATTAGGCCGGTAGCGTTAAGAGCGTCTACTATGCCCTCAGTACTCAACTGTTTCTCGTGCACAACACGCAGCGCCGCTTCGAACATTGCATCGGCCCACACTGCGGACGTTGGTGACATTCGCGCATTCATCGCATAAGGGTTGGCGGCGAAGAGTCCGAGCTCCCTTTTCTGACGGAATTCATGCTGTGAAGAGCGAACCAATGCTCGGTATAGCTTTGTGTCATCGGTGACAATGGCGGCTCCCTCGCCGCCAAACAGCGGCTTACGTGCCGTGAAAGACGTAACCAAGACATCGGCAAAGTAACCCGCGGGTTTGCCGTCCCTTCTGCCTCCGAAGCTTTGCGCGCAGTCGGCGACCAATGGAACACCGTGCTGTTCAGCAACTTTCTTTAAAGCCTCCGTATCTGACGGCACTCCGAACAGGTCAACCGTTAGTATGGCAGCCACGTTGGATGACATTGCCGTGGACGCCGCGTCGCGTGAAAGACCAAACGTGTCTGTCTCGATGTCACACAAAATGGGTCTGCCGCCGGCGTGCAAGACCCCGGCGACGCTCGCACCGACTGTAAGTGCGGATGTGAGCACATCCCTGTTTTCGACCCCAAATTCTTTGAAGACATGGTAGAGTCCTGTCGTGGCGTTGGACACACAAAGAGCGTGCTTCTTGCCGTAGTAACCGGCAAGCTTTTCTTCAAGTTGACCAACAGCATCGCCGTTGGCGCAGCAATGAGCTTGCTGCACCAACGGGTCTGAACTCGCGGCTTCGAGGTATCGCGATACCGCCTCCACACCAGCGCGTATCTCTTGTTGATTAAACGTTGACATACGGTCTAAGCTCCTCCAAACGCTTGTCGAGTTCCACTCGGTCAACATCGCCGGTGTTCTTATCGACCAGTCCATCCAAATGACTTGGAAATGGATAAGTCAATGGGTTGTTGCCCCACGGTAGGAGATTTTTGGATGAACACGCCTTAATGGCCCACAGTTCTGCGTAGAGTGATGATGTGCGGTCGCCAGCGGCACAGAAGTCATGAGCGGCAGCCAGTACGACATCCTCATTGAGGTCTGACTGGAACATTGCTGCATTTGTCAGAGCCGCTCGGATATGACGCGGACTCGCAGCTTTCGAATAGAACATGCGGGCGGCTTCCAGAACTCGATTGTCCGTTTCGTCCACGATGAAGATGTGCGATACTCGCTCCGCTGTCGCCGAGATTATAGCCGGGTAATCTTCCACCAATGGCGCCAATACGGGCAAGACGGTGAACCGACTGCGCAGTGCCTCACCAAGAAGCCATGGACAGTTGCTCGTCGCCATCAAGATGGTACGACCTCGACGAGATTCATCGGATGTTGCCGTCAGAATCTGGGCGAGGATTGCCTTGGAGGCACCATTGTCCCCGTCCCATGAACCGCGGCTGATGGGCACACTCTCGCTCAGCTCATCGACGAACGTCACGTTCGGTCGCCATTCTCGAACGGCAGCCCATTGTAATCGCACCTTTCGTTCAGTTTCCCCGACATACTGCCCCTTGGGATTTATCAGCTCGTAGGCAGCAACATTAGCTTGGTTCGCCACAACTAGGCATAAATCGGTTTTGGCAGTTCCTGGCGGGCCGCAAAGGAGTACATTTGAAGGCGTGGTGGCGTCGCCCTTCATAAGCCCTTCTGAACATCTCTGTAAGAAGAGTTGTGGCACTGCGATGTTACGTCCGCAGAGCTTCACGCCGTTCACGCGGCTTGTATCAAGAGCGCGAACTGTGCCTTCCGTCGCGGCCTCGATGTCCCTGTTCTTTTGCTCGGACAGTTGAGCAGCGGTCACTGCTTCGCCCGTTCGCTCCGATGCGAGGAGCAGGCTCTCGACTCCACGGTTAGGCGTGTTCTGGGTCATTCGTGCAGCCGCAGAACTGTCGATGCCGTTCTGAAACTTTGCCAAGGGATACTTGGCTTTAACGGCATCAATGAAGGAGCGCTTCTCCTGCTCTTCGGGCATGTCGAGCGGTACGTGTGAGATAGCCCCGCGAAGGAGTTCTGAGACCAGGTCATAGCGGCCGTTGAAGAGCAATACGTTCCCGCTCTTGCGGAGAGCAAGGCTCTGAGCAAGAGAGACCGCCAACTCGACGGTTGCAATCTGGTCACTGCTCTGTGTGCCATTGATGAGACCGCCAGGCGCGATATGCTCAGTGAAGTCGAGCAGCACGGCAAACTTCATCTCCGTACCATCTTTCCAAACGGCCTTGTTCCGCTGCTGACGAAGCAGGCTCGTCACTCCGCGGACTATCTTGGCGGTTTCCCGGTCGCCCACGCCTATCTTGAGTAGCTTATGCTGTTCCAGAACTGCTTCCACCGCCGGACGGTCGGCGGCGTCGAGTCGGCTTCCGTCGTAATCAAGGCCAGCCGACCTGCTGTAGGTTATGAGCACCATGTTGAACTGGCTGCGTAGGGTCCTTCTCAGCCCTTCCAGTAGCGTAAGGATGGTGCCGGTTTCATGAAGGTAAAGGTCGGATAACGGACGCCCTGATAAGAAGAGCGCCGACTTTCCACTGTTGAACGTTTTGGTGATTTTTTCGATTGAATTCATTTTCGTGCCTCTCCGTAATGAAGAAGCGGTTGATCTCCGTCAACCGCTGCCATTACGTAATTTGTAATCGCTCTATTGCCGTGCAATCGAGCGATAGTTCGCTCCGCCTTGTGCGGAGTCGTCTTCTTCGTCGTCATCGAACGAGTCAGTGCTGTAGGCAACTTCCTCCGAGACGCCGCGTTGCAGTTCATTTGATGTGATCAATCTGGCTACGCCGCCCGTGCTTTGCCGGGTTGGAGGTTGGCCGCTGATGCCCTCTTCGTCGAGAGCGTGCTCGAATTGGTCAAGGAGCTTACTGCTGTCACTCCCGCAACTCCCAAGAAGTTCTGTCGCCAAAGCCTCGCCCCGTGTCGGACTGGTACTGAATTCCGTGACGATCGTCTGCCCAGAAGCGCCACGGCCCACCAGACGCCCAACTCCAGGGGCGTTGGAGAGGTCCTGGACGGTCTCGAATCCTATCTTGCGGAATGCCCGTGTGGCAGCTACTTTGAAGTTGACGATGTGTGCTTCGCTGTTGCCGAGCGCGACCATCGATTTGAGCTTTTGGCTTGCAACTTCGGCATCGGTAGCCGTTTGGGCTGCGAGCAGCCCGTTGATGGCGTCCTTGACAGCCGCGGGTGAAGTCGTGAGTGAGTTCGTTATCATGATGTCACGAAGCGACGCCATCTTAATGGTATCCAATTCGGGTGCGGCGGCGGGATGGCCCGCCTGTGACATCAGCGTGTTGTATACCACGGTAGTTGAAGGTATGGTGATGTTGTGGCCCTCCGTACGAGAACTGTGTCCCTTTGAGGCTGTTGCTAAAGAAATGACTGCTGCTCGAACGCTTGAAAAAGCATTTGTATTTCGAACAGCAACCGACCTGACTCTAGGTTTGATTGATAGTGTGCCCATAGGTTTTTCTCCGAATTAAAAGGGCGAGCTTCCGCTCGCCCGCCTTATAGTTCGCCGTCCGCATCCCTAATAGCGGCATCAACGATTTCTTCCGCTGATAGTGGTGCATTGGGTGCAGAACGACCAGGATTTGCCGGGGGAGTGCCGGCGTCCGGGGGTGTGTTGGCATCAGGGGTGAACCCGGTTTGCCGATTAGTTGACGTGTCACCCCTTCCCTCTAACGTTGGTACAGAAGCAGGGGGTCGTGTAGCCGGTGTGTACTCCCCATCTGCCTCTTCAGTAGCGTTCACGGCCGGACGCTCAATCACGCCGTTCTGAAGCCGTTCGATGATACGCTGCGCCACAGGACTGAGTCTCATTACCGGTATGTTTGTTTCCGGGTCCTGTTGGCTCGGCACTGACGGCAGTGCATCATTGGGAAACTCCGCATTGTGTTCTTCGAACGCATCATATGCCTGCCGATAGGCGCTTTCAGCTTTCGCGCCGTTGCGGTCGCGTCTGTATCGGTTGATTTTCGAAGAGACATTCAACGGAACCATGCGGGCACCATACGCCATTAGTGCGGCCGCATCTGCAATACTTTCACCTTTCAACAGGGCGAAGGTATGCGCTACGAAGCACAGAGCGCAAACACCGATGACAATGGCTAATTTTTCATTCGGGATGTCAGGCTCAAGCGCTGTATCTGTGCTGCTTAACACCGCGATTTCTGTGGTCGTAACCGTGGCGTCATTTTTGACTTTCGACGACAGCAGGCCGAAGGCAAACAAAGACAGTGTGGCGGCAATTGCGATGCCGATAACGTAATGCATAAAGAGTGCGAAGCCTGACCGACCTCGCTCCCTCAAGAGCGCTATTCCGACTGCGATTGCTGTCTCGATAAGGACGATGCCGATCGTGGCACCGATTTTGTACAGGGGCAGATTCTCGCCAAGATTCGCGAGTTCTGGCTGCATTTGGAACAAGTAGTCGAGCGAACCACCGATGATTAAGTAGTCCACAATCACGATGGCAACCACCGCGATAAGAATGATGGTGTGCCATGCCCATCGTGCGACGGTTGCCCCGGCTTCATCAGGGTTTCTATCGACGAGCGCTTGCTGTTTGGTCTGCGTTCTGTCGAGGTTGGATTCTGCTTTGGCGTGCCGTATTGCGGAATCGTTGGCCGTCTTTATGTGTTCGTAGTAGGAACGGCGACTTCGTCTCTGCTGTTCGTCAGCTTGACGCGCTTCTCGCCGGCCTGAACGTGAGTTATTCGGTGGCATACGTCCTCCTTGACAAAAAGGCTCCGATGCGTATCGGAGCCTTACGTTTAATAGTTTTCATGTCGTTATTCTGTCCTCCTAATGATGTCTAAACGACGCTGAGCAGCGTCGATGCCTTCAAAGCACTCCGGCTGATAAGCCTTGAGAATGCCGGTGCTGCTTGCTCCATTAATCAGGAGAATCGCCGGGTGGCTTTTCAAGACCGGCGGGTTCTTGGCCTGAATCTTCAACGTTTCCTGGCCGTCGGAAACTATGAACAAGACACGCACGAATTCTTGTGATTCCGGTTCAGCAAGAAATAGGTCGGCTCGTTTGACAGCCTCAACCACGTCCGTTCGCTTGGAACGACAATGTGGGTCGGCAAGGCACGTAATGAAACCCGCGGCTGCCGTCCGAAAGGTTGTAATACGCCTGTCGGTTTCTTCACGCCACCCTGAGAGGATGTTTTGAAAGCGACGCATCTCGTTGGCGTACTGAGTATTCAAGTCCGATTGACGGAGAGGGTTCGTCACTGATTCCGGCTTAACCGGCAGCGGTGGTGGCGGGTCGATACGGAGCCGCAAGAAGGGCTTATCGCTGTCATCGTCAATGTAGCCGATAGCTAACTCGCCGCCGCTGACCTGTAGCATCGCTATGAATTTCTCCAGTTGTTCCTGCGTGAGGGGAGGCGTGCGGGTGGGGCCGGTACTATAGGAGCGGTCAAGAAGAGTACCGACCTTTATAGGACGTGGTGCAGGCGCCGGCGTTTGGGTAGGCGTACTCTGGACAGTGGCTGAGATGTTCGACGGTGCTTTTGTCGCCGAACAGCTAACGCTCAGACCACCAGCCGCCAGTACGGTGGTTAGTAAAAGAGCGGCGGCCGAAGAACCGCCGCGAGTCAGGTTCGTGATCATGATGATTTCTCCTCGGTTTTTGTCTGGAAGTGTTGGACTAAAAGAAAAGGAGCGGTTGGCCGCTCCAGCAATCTTGCGAACCCGTGGGAGAGGTTCAGTGTTTGTACTTTTGCGTCGGCCTATACAGCCGTGCGTCATAGAGCGAGGCGACTCCGCTTGAGCATTCAGCCCTCAGCATCGCCTCAGTTTCATCCCCGACCAATCGTTGAAGAAGTGGCCCGCCGGCCTGCAGCAGCAAGATTGCTCTGCGATAGACATCAAAAATGTGTTTAGCACAATTAGTGCCGGCTGGGTTGTCCGACCTGGTCGAGGCGGCAAACGAGAAACACCTTACGTCTGCTGCCGCAGAACGTCGGCGAATCTCATCAAGATACGGCTGAAGGATGTTCCTTCGCCATTCATCTTTGCAACGTTTCGCGTCGATATTTGCCAGTTTGGCGTATCTCTGGGCGATTCGTTTCAGTCTTCTTTCGGTTGTCTTCATATTTAACCTCACGAGTAGATAGTTGGTCTGTTTCGTGGCGAACCACGTCCAGATTTTTTTCGCTCGTAAGGCCGGCTTTTACTTGCGGCGACGCCGCCGCTTCAACTGCTTGATGGTAGCCAGTCTGCAACCCCGCACCGCATTGAGTAGCAAACCGTTCGTACAGACGAGAACCGTGCCGATAAGATTACTGTGTTGCCGAGCAACGAACTCAGGCAGGTCTCGTCGGCGGAGAAAGAAATACTCTCTTCCGCGACTTTGTACGACCGTCCCGTAACGTTGAATCAGATACACGTCATCCGGTTTTATTTTCGCGTTGGCGATAGTTGCCAACGCGTAAGGGCCTCTCAGCATCATGGACATTACCTCCCTTTATTGTTTGAATCTGCGGATGACCCGCAATTTGTCAGGTGAACAAGCGGCCTCGCGAGCGAATGATTTTTCAAAGAGCCAAGGTGTTATTGCTTCCTTGCTCTTCTGTAATGCAGTGACCGTGCCGAAGCAAAGCCAAGTCATCACATTCCTGTAAACTCTTCTGTGTTAAGGATTTCTACGTCTGTTTTCTCGGCCAGCCTCATTGCGCGGTCTTAGGAGAAGACGTTTCGGACGTGAGGTTCATTCGAGTTCATGTGAGAGGAGTTCTCGCCTGACCGCGACGGGCGGTAGCCCATCGGCTTAATCTACTTGTTCGGGGTGGGCTTTATTGCGATTCCGACCAGTAAAGCGTTCGCGAGGACAATCTCAAAAACCGTCATCTCAGGTACGCGGTCAGCAACGAGGTGAGCCCAATCGACCTAAACGCTCATCAATCCTGTGAACTGGCAATTTGCTGTTTCATCGGCAGAATCTTCGGGTTTGATTCTTTTCCACGGGCTTAAAGGACAAGCCTGAGAGCGACTGCCAAAGATGAGAAAAAAACTCTTGGACTTTTGAAGTTTAGGTTCGAGACTTCAAATCGATTCTCAAACGGAGCAGGCTGAGGTGATTTAGTTCTAATTTTAGTTCTAATCCCAAATTGAACAATCATCACTCGCCAAGAGAACTACAATAAGAGCTTACGCTGCGATGATTTAGATTGGAGCCGGTGAAGGGACTTGAACCCCCGACCTGATGATTACAAATCAACTGCTCTACCAACTGAGCTACACCGGCTTAGGTTGTTCGGGAGGCAAGGGAAAATCGTACAGAATCGGTTTCGATTGTGCAAGGGCGGATCGGCAGGCGGGGGTGGGCATTGGACAATGGGTTCAATGGACAATGGACAATGGACAATGGACAATTGACAATTGACAATTGACAATGGGTTAAATGGACAATGGGCGACGGCGAAGATCGGAGGGGGATTGACGGGAAGTTTTGGTAAAATCGCGTGTATGATCAGGCAATTTCGAATCGCACTCGTCACGCTGCTGCTCTTTGTGCCGGCGATCTTCGGGCAGACCGACCTTGGCCCGAAGATCGATCCGATCTTCGAGCGGTTCAACCGGCCCGATTCGCCGGGCTGTTCGGTCGCCGTCGCAAAGGACGGCAAGACGTTATTTGTCAAGGGTTACGGGATGGCGAACCTCGAGTATTCGGTGCCGATGACGCCAGCGACGGTCTCCGAGACCGGGTCCGTCGCGAAGCAATTCGTGGCTGCCGCCATCGTGCTGCTGGCCTCCCAGGGGAAGCTTTCGCTCGACGACGATATCCGCAAGTTTCTTCCCGAGGTCCCGGACTTCGGGACGAAGATCACGATCCGCAACCTGATCACGCACACGAGCGGGCTCCGCGATCAGAACGATTTCTTCGCCTTGATGGGACTGCCGATGGGGCGCTCAGTCCATACGAACGACGAGATCCTCGAAGTGGTGTCCCGCCAAAAGCGGCTCAACTTCGATCCCGGCGCCGAGTATCTCTACAGCAACACGGGCTACACGCTGCTCGCGCTGATCGTCCGCCGCGCAAGCGGGAAGTCGCTCGCCGAATTCACGACGGAGCATATCTTCAAGCCGCTCGGGATGAACTCGACCGAATGGCGCGAGGACTTCACGAAGACCGTCCGCAATCGCGCGACCGCATATCTCCCCGACGGCAAGGGTGGTTTCAAGCTCGAAATGCCCTTCGGTAACGTCCACGGAGCGGGCGGCTTGCTGACGACCGTCGGCGATCTGCTGATCTGGAACGACAACTTCGCGACCGGAAAGGTCGGCGGGCCCGAATTCGCGAAGACGATGGAGACACGCGCGCGTCTGAACGACGGCACCGGGATCGGGTACGCGCTCGGGCTCATAATCGGCGAATACCGGGCCAGCCGCGAGGTGGCGCACGGCGGCGCGACCGCCGGATACCGAACGTACCTCGCGCGGTACACCGATGCCGGGGTTTCGATCGCGCTCCTATGCAACGCGGGCAGCGCCGATTCGATGCGGCTTGCCCGGCGTGTTGCCGATCTCTTCGTCCGGGACGCCGGTCCCTCGCCGGTCGAACCCCGGGACCCGAATGCTCTGACGATGGACAAACTCGTCGGACTGTATCGGAGCGTCGCGACCGGCGAGGTCATTCGCATAATGGCCAACGACGCTAGGCTGTTTGCCGGATTTTCTGGCGAGACTGACCTCGGCCCGCCCGCTCGAAACGAGTATCGAACTGGCTCGACGCGATACATTTTCGAGATCGATCCCAGAACTTCGATAGTCCGGATGCAGCGTCAGACGGGAAAACAGCCGCCGGTTCGGTTCATCAAGGTCTCGGAATTCAAGCCGACGGCCGCCCGGCTTAAAGATTTTGCTGGCGCCTATTTCAGCGGCGAACTCCGGGCCCAGCACGTGGTGTCGGTCAGGGAAGGGAAGTTGTTCGTACGCGTGGCGCCGCAGCCCGAGACGGAACTCGTTCCGTTGGACGAGGATGCGTTCCGAGCGGTTGACGGTTCGTGGCAATTGACTTTCACTCGGAACCGGAACGGAAGGATTGACGGCTACACCGTTTTCACCGGCCGAATCAGGCATTTGAGATTCGAGCGGAAATAGATTCTGGACGTCGCTTTCAGCGAAGACGTGGGGTTGTCCGGATACCCGGGGTTCGCTCCGCTTCACTCCGGGCTTTGTTTGACGTCGCCTTCGGCGACCCTCGATTTCACTTGGAAAACAGAGTTCTTGCTTCTACTCCGCGCATTGCGGAATCACCGCGATTTGACAGCTGTTGAAGCAAATAAAAGACCACTTGAAGGAAAACAGCCTTAGATCAATGGCGCGTCACGCGTGAACGCGTAACTCGTACGAATATGTCACGCGTAAACGCGCAACTCGTACGGAAACGTAATTCGTACGGATCGACTCAGATCCAATATCACTTGACCCGTTCGTACCAGAACGCGTCCTTGCCGCCTTCAACGAAGGTCAGCGGATCGGCCGTGCCGCGAACGGTCCTGCCCGCGGGAACCAGTTTGCCCCCCGCGACCGAGAACTTCCAAGTTCCGTATTCCTTGCCGTCGATGGTCATCTTCAGCGTGTACGCGCCGTCCTTCGCCAAAAGGTCGCGGGCCTTGAAGTAGGAACCGTAGTCGTCGCGGGCCGCCGGCCAGGTCATCTCGATCTCGTACCTTACCCATTCCTGCGAGAAATTGTGCGTCACCTCGGGCCGGCTCTGGCAGACGAGCTTCTTGTCGGCATCGCGCGTGATCTGGACCATGACCTTGTGGTCCGGGCGGCTGAATCCCTTTTCCCGCAGCCAGATCTTCCACAAGAGGTTCTGGTTCGGATCGGCGTCCGGATACATCAGATATCCCCAATCGCGCCACGGACCGTCAAGAAAATAGAGCGTCTCGCCGTCGAACGGACTTGCCGGATCGAGCTTCGATACGCTGAACGCGAAAGTGTAGAACTTCTTTCCGTCCACAAAGAAATCGAGAACGTAATCGCCGGTCTCAGTCAGTTTCAGATCGTTCGGATTGAACGCCGAGTTATTGGGCCGTTTCGCGTCGTAGAAGACAAAACGCTTGTACGGCGCCGGCAGCGCATAGTCGTTGAGCGACCATTCCCAATGACAGAATTCGTCGCCGTTGGCCCTCGACAGCACGACCTTTCCTCTCTTTCCGGAATCGATGAACACATTCTGCATCTGGTTTCCGAGCTTCAGCCAGGCGCCTTTCGCGACAAGCCCGACGTTGCTCAACAAGGTGTTGTACATTATTCCAGGCGGATACTTCTGGAATCTTTTGGCGGTCGGAAATCCGTTGGCCGCCCCGATCGGCACGATAAGGCCGATCGCGATCGATAGGATCAGCAATCTTGCTTTCATAAACACCTCCGCAGGCCGCCGAACGCGGTCCCGGAATCCATCGGCCCAAGTTCTCACTCGGTCGATGAATAGTCGGTCGTATCAGTCTCGGCGGCTTCGTAGCTGCCGCCGGAAGCAACGTCGGACGAAGCGTCGTAGACCGCCGATTCGCCGCCGTGCTCGCCGAGATCACCGTGGTAATCGGCCTCTGCCTGATGTTCGGCCGCGAGATCGGCGTGCGCAGCTGCCTGATCGAGATCGCCGCGCTCGGCGTACCATTCGGCGTTTTGCTCCTGATATTCCGCATTGCCTTCTTCCCAGACCGCCCAATCCATCTGCTCGGCTTCCTTGGTCGCCTGGCCGGTGTGGTCCTCGCCGCCGGCGATATGATCTGCCCAGCCCGTTTCATTCGCGGCCGCTCGCGCATCGTCGCGGGCCTCCTCGTATTCGCCGTGCTGCGCGTGCCACGCTTCCTGTTGCTCGTAGTATTCCGCGTTTTCCTGACGCGTGCCGGCGCTTTCTAGTTCGACCGCGCTGCTTCCGCGCAGCGCCGAATCGTCGCCGGCCTCCCACGCCTCGTTCTCGGCCGCTTCACGCGCGTCGGCCGCGGCCGAATAATCGCCTTCCTCAACGAACCGGTCGGCGGCCTCCTGCGCGTCGCGCGCCGCCTGCGCGTGGGCTTCGGCCTCGGCGTTTGCGGCTTCCTCCGCAGCCTCCGCCTCCGCCTCGGTTTCGACGGCCGCCTCCGTCTGATCCGCCGGCTGCGCGCCGTATGCCGGAGCCGTTTCGTCAACGGTCGATTCCGGCGCGGACTCCTCGACCGCCGCATCTTCGCCGTCGGCCGTCTCCGACAGGTCATCGGGCGCGAGTTCGTAGCCTTCCAGATCGGCGAGATCGACCGCGTCGCCGCCGCCCGGATCGAAGATCGCCTCGATCACTTCCTCGACCAGCGACGATTCGCCGGGCGCGGTCTCGGTGATCTCGATCTTCGTTTCGGTCCCGTCGGGTGCAGTTTCGGTGATCGTCACATTCTCAGTCGTCATAGCTTTCGTTCCTCACGGTTTTTTCCGGCGCCGGTTTTGACGGCGGCGGGTTCTTTCGGATAACTGTCGTCTTGCCGCATTTCTGGTCGGGACATTTGAGCGAGAGTATTTCTTTGCCTTCGACCGCCGAACGCGGCACGCGCATCGGTGTTCCGCAGTGCCTGCATTTGAGCCTGATGTCCTTCGGGCCCTCCGGTTCGCGCTTGATCTCGACGGTCACCGGCGGCGCGTAATTGTTGATCAGGTCGCGCCATTGCCTGAGGTGGGCCGTGCGCGCGAACTCGTCCATCAACTTCAGACGACGCGTGATGTACGGCGTCGACGACGTCATCAGCTCAGAGAGCTTGTTGACGTCGTCATCGGCCTCGGCCTGCTGTTCAAGCCACGCTTCGACGCTGATCTGCTTGTAAAGGAAAGGCGATTTCAGCGACCACGAAAGCAGCACGCGGCGGGCGAGTTCTTCGTCGCCGACGGCAAGCATTCCGGCGCGGTCCGCCGTGATCTCAGCCTGCCGTGCCCAGGCGAGCAGCGGCACTTCGATCGCGCCTTCGATCAGCGCCGACGGGCTGAGGACATTGAAGATGCCGCCGGCAAGGACACCCTTTCGCGGTCCCTGTTCGCCGACCAGAAACCGGATCACGGTCTTCCAGAGCGCGTGGCCGGCGCGGCAGTGGCCCATCTCGCGGGCGAAAAGAAACAGCAATTCCGGGCCCTTGAAATTCGTCAGCAGCGCGGTGCCGATCACGACGAAGGCGTCCTGGTCGGTACCGTAGGTGCGGCAGTCCCACATCACGTCGCCCGAAACGTAAACATCGGGCATTTTCGTCATCCCGAGGATCCGCGCAGCCTTGACCGCGTGATGATAGACGCGCGGCAACTGTTTCTCGCTCAGAAGGACGCCGTTGAAAGTCGCCTCGATCCAGCGCCGGCCGACCTTTTCGGAAATCGTCTGCGCCAGCGAATTGAGCGTCTTTGCCGACCGTAGGGCGCTCATCGCCTTGCCGTCCGCCGCCCATTGAAAGGCATTGCAATCGACGTAGTAACCGGGGATCAGTGGCCTGAGCCAGCCGCACTCGACGCACAGGACTCGGGCCGGATCGAGACGTGCGCCGCTGCCTCCGCAAACGGAACAGGTTTCGGCGGGGACCGGAGGCGAAAAAGAAACCGCCGGACGATCTGCCGGCGGCGTCGGTGCGGTTTGATTGTCGGCGGCGGCCGGACGCGCGGGTTCAGCGTCGAGCGGCGTGCCGCAAATTGTGCAGAATCTTGAGCCCGGAGGCTGCTGGTGTCCGTTTCGGCAGATCATACGCGTAACTCACGTCCTTCTGCCGCGCCGGATCTACATATTTCCGGCGACCATCAGAAGGACATAAAGTACGATGCCGATAATCGACAGTATCGTGATCGCGATCCCGCCCCAGAACGCGATCTGCGACATCACGAGGCCGCTCTGCGGCGCGCGGCCTTCCTTGATCGCGTTCATCTCCATCCAGCCGAGGATCACGCCCGGGATCGTCGTGAACGGGCCGCAGCACAGAAAGCCGGCGATGACCAGAATGAGCGCGATCAGCGGCCGGTTGCTTTGCGCCGGCGCCTGTTGCTGGCCCATCACCACATTGTTAATGATCGGGCCACCGACGGGCTGACTCCATTGCGGCTGCTGTTGGCCCCACTGCGGCGGCGCCTGTTGCTGGAACGGATTCGGCGCCGCACCGAGCGCGGCCGCGCAGCTCCGGCAATAGATCGCATCGTACGGATTGACTTCCCGGCAGGCGGGACAAACTTTCTGCATCGCTGTAACCTCTTTTGTTGCTGGTAAACTACAACTCAAATATACACCAGAGTTTGGTTTGGAGCGAAAAGGATATTGCAGTGCCGTTAGTTAAATTCGGTTTACCAAAATTACGCGATAGGATGACTTAACGGCCTTTCGCCACGGATTGCGCGAATTCTCAAATTTTGCTCTGTGTTTTGTTCGCGAAATTCGTGAAATACGTGTCAGACTTTTCAAATGCGTAATCTTGGGTTGCCCTGCGTTGCATGTCCTAGACGGAAGCCGGCGAACCGCCCGGCGGCGTGTCATCTTTGATTCCGCAGCGCGCGAGATTGCCGAGAGCCGATTCCGCGTTTTGCGAGACCGCCGATGCGCCGGTCCTTCGTTTCTGCCGCTCTGTTTCGTCATTTTGGGATCAATAGGCTAGAATGTTCGAACTTCAAATGGTTGGCGACTTGCAATGAAAATCGTATTGGCAGATGACGGGGCTCAGTCCGAACGGTCTTTCGCGCAGGGCACGGTTCGGGTCGGACGCGACCAGAATGATTGCGAAATCGTGTTCGATAGCGCGAAGTTCCCGATGGTCTCGCGGAAGCACGCCGAGTTCCGTTGGGAAAACGGACAGTGGTTCCTTTGCGATCTGAACTCGACCTACGGCACGTATCATAATGACCAGCGGATCTCGCAACCGCGGCCGATCGCCGTCGGGGACATCGTGCAGTTCGGCACGCAGGGGCCGACTCTCCGCGTCGTCTGGTTCGAGGTCACGCCCGCGTCATACGCGTCGGCACCGCTGTCGATGCCGCCGGTCCACGCGGTACCGCCGGTTGTGCCCGTTGCAGCCCCGCCAGCGCGTCTCGCCCCGGTGACGACGGCCGGTCCCGCGCAACTCGATTTTGTCCGGTCCGCGATCCATTCGGCTCCCTTCCCGATCTCGAAGACGCCGCTCTGGCTCGGCCGCGATCCGTCCTGCGAAATCGTTTTCGAACCCGATGCGGTGATGGTCTCGAGGCGCCACGCGCAGATCTTCGAATCTGGCGGCAATTTCCTGATCAACGACAACAACAGTTTCAACGGAACGCTCGTTAACGACGTCCGGATCTCGTCGCCGACGCCGCTTTATCATAATGACGAGATCACGCTCGGGATGGGCGGGCCCGTGCTCCGTTTCAATTCGCCAATGCGCGTCGCGCCGAAGGGCGCGAGCCTTGCGGGCCAGCGCGCGGTCGCGGCCGCGCAGGCCGGGGATCTCTCGAACTTCGTCGAATCGGTCGGCTCGAAGACGATCGTCGCGAACGTCGGAAACATGTCGCAGAAGGTCTCGCTTGCCGAGGCCAGCCAGCCGACGCTGCTGATGACGCTCAATTTCGCGGCCAAATCCGAACTGTCGGTCGGCCGCGCCGAATCGTGCGATATCAGGCTCGACGGCCTTCAGATCTCGAACCATCACGCCCGGCTGATGCTGACCGGCGCCGGCGTCGTCATCGAAGACCTCAATTCGACGAACGGGGTTTATGTCAACGGCGCGCGCATTTCGCGCCAGGTGATCTATCCGAACGACAACGTCGCCATCGGATCGTTTCTGATCCAGGTCGATCAGGCGAACAACGTCGGCGTTTTCGACACGCGTTCGAAGACGCGGATCGATTCGGTGAACATCACGAAGGACGTCAAGAACCGGTCCGGCGGCGGAATGGTCCGCCTTCTCGACAATGTTTCGCTGTCGATCCTGCCGAACGAGTTCGTCGGATTGCTCGGACCTTCGGGGGCGGGGAAGTCGACGTTCATGGACGCGCTGAACGGGATGCGCCCGGCGTCGGGCGGCAGCGTCCTGATCAACAATCTCGATCTTTACGAGCACCTCGATTCGATCAAGCAGTCGATCGGGTACGTGCCGCAGGACGATATCATCCATCGCGAGCTGACCGTTTACCGGACGCTTTATTATGTCGCGAAACTTCGGCTCTCGGGCGACGTGTCGCGGGCCGAGATCGATCAGATCATCGACGAGGTCCTCGATGTGACGGGCCTGGCAGAGCGGCGCGACGTTCCGATCAACCAGCTCTCGGGCGGCCAGCGCAAGCGCGTCTCGATCGCCGTCGAACTGATCACGAAACCGTCGGTCATCTTTCTCGACGAACCGACGTCGGGGCTCGACCCGGCGACCGAAGAGAAGATCATGAAGCTCTTCCGGCAGATCGCCGAATCGGGCCGCACGGTGATCCTGACGACGCACGCGATGGAGAACGTCAAGCTTTTCGACAAGATCGTGCTGTTGATGCGAGGGAAGCTCGCGTTCTACGGCAAGCCGGACGAGGCGCTCAAGCATCTTGGGGCGTCGAGCTTCAAGGAACTGTACGACAAGCTCGAGGAGCCGATCGAAAAAATCACGGCGCGCGGCGTCAGCCTCCAGCAAGCGGACGAACAGGTCGCCGAGGAATGGAAGCAGAAGTTCCTGCAGACACCGCAGTTCCGGAAGAACGTCTTCGAACCGCTCAAGGAACTCGGAACGCTTCAGTCGCAGGGCGTCCAGAAGAAGCGCCGACTCGGCGTTTTCGGGTCGATCAGGCAGTTTCTGACCCTGTCGCGGCGGTATTGGGAGGTCCTCTTCCGCGACAAGCTCAATCTTTTCATCCTGTTCGCGCAGGCGCCTATCATCGCCGTTCTGACGTTCTTCGTGATGGGCGACGACCAACCGCGCGATTTCGTGTTCTTCGTGATGTCGCTCGTCGCGGTCTGGTTCGGGACGAGCGTTTCGGCACGCGAGATCATCCGCGAACGGGCCGTGTACAACCGCGAACGGATGGTCAACCTCGGGCTGCTGCCGTATGTCGGATCGAAGATCTTCGTCCTCGGGTTCATCGTCGGCCTGCAGTGCCTTATGCTTTTCGCGCCCCTCAAGTTTCTCGACATCACCGGCCTGATGCCGATGCCCGGCGATCTTCTCGGCATCCCGCAGTTCTGGGTGATGCTCCTGACCGCCGGGGTCGGGATCTCGCTCGGGCTTCTGATCTCGGGGCTCGTCAAGACGAGTGAGATGGCGACTTCGCTGGTTCCGCTGATCCTGATCCCGCAGATTCTTTTCTCCGGGCTGGTCGGGGTTCCGAGCGGCATGAACAAGATCGCCGGACTCATAATGCCGGCGACCTGGTCGTTCGACGCGATGAAGCGCTTCTCGTCGCTCGATACGCTCGAACCAGAAGGCGCCGACCCGAAAGGGAAGACCGACGGAAAAGGTTATTATGACTGGGTCGAGGCGCAGAACGACAAGCTGATCGAGGACTCGCGGGTCAAGATCAAGGATTACAAAAAGGCGCAGGAGAAAAAGATCGACGACTACGAGGACGATATGAAGGAGAACATGCGGCTGGGCAAGGCTCCGCCGGATATGCCGAAGCTCGACAAGGAGCCGACGATCGACAACCCGACGAAGATCGACAAGGACCTGAGCAAATATGTCAATTTCCTTCATCCGTGGATGGACGAGGTTCTGAATCAGATCGTTTTGATGTTAATGTTTTTCTTTCTGTTCGTTGCGACGCTGGTCGTCCTCAGGATGCAGGACATCGGCTAGAAAATTCGGTTGTTCCTTATGAAGTTCGTTTTCATCGTCATCATTTCTGTCCTCGCGGCCGCTTGCTCCGCGACCAAGCCGGCGCCGAGCGCCAACAATTCCAACACGGCCTCGAATCCAGTCGAAAAGCCGAGATCGGCCTATCCGCCGGTAAGTTCGGTGATAATGAAGGCCGAGAACCGGAATCTCGACGGGTCCCCTTTCAAACTGGAGGACCGTAAGGGAAAGGTCGTGCTGCTCAACCTTTGGGCGACGTGGTGCGGTCCGTGCCGCGAGGAGATCCCGCACCTTGTAGAGCTTCAGGACAAATACCGGGACAAGGGATTTGAGGTCGTCGGACTTGACGTCGATCCGGAAGCGAAAGAGGACATCGAGAAGTTCGTCGCCGAAATGAAGATCAATTACACGATCGGCTGGGCGCACGAGGACCTGTCGAACGAGATCGTCCGGCTCAGCCAAATGAGCGGAATTCCTCAGTCGATATTGATAAATCGCGAAGGCCAGCTAACCGGTCTCTTCCGCGGCGGCGGCGACCGGGTGATCGCGAAAATGAAGGAAACCGTCGGAAAAATCGTCGGAGAATGATCGCATTTGGGATTTTGGATTTTCGATTTTGGATTTTGGATATTTTGGATTCTGAATAAGCCCACGTTGAGGGCGAGCGAAACCAAAAATCGAAAATCCAAAATCGCAAATCGAAAATCCGAGATCCGAAATCCAAAATCCCACATCCCAAATCCCAAATCCCAAATGAAAAGGGCCTTTCGGCCCTTCTCATCGGTTGAGTGTGCGAGGTCAGTTGTCCACTTGTTACGGCGCAGGAAGCATACACGCCGTGTTGTCGCCGAGAATGACCGAGGTCGCCATCGCGCGGTACTGGTCGCCCATCAGAACGCCGTCGCCCATCAGAACCCCGTCGCCCATCAAGACGCCGTCGCCCATCAGAACCCCGTCGCTGACCAAAACACCCTGCGAATTGTAGAACGGCGTCGGAGTGCTTCCCATCGCATTCGCGCTCAGGAAGAGAATCCCGTCGGAGATCAGGACGCCGTTATTCTTGATGGCGCCTTGGTAAATGCTCACGCCTGGCGACAGTTTTCCTGCAACCTTGGCAAGCGAAGTGCCGGATAGGACCGTGCTGTCTCCCATCAGGACGCCGTTTGCGTAGACTGCCTGCCATTTCGTAACCAGTTCGTCCCCGTAAAGAACGCCGAAATTAGTTGTAACACCTTTGCCCCAGGCCACGGTTTCGCCGTTGATCACGCTCGACTTGTTCATCGGAAGACCGGCGGTCAACAGCGCATTTCCGTTTGCAAGAGTTCCCGGATTCTGTTTGACGAGCCGAGCGACGCGAACCGCGCCGTCAACGTTCAGAAGGCCCGCGCCCTGCTCCAGCGTGTTCGTGTTCTGCAGCGGCTGCGCAGTGTATTGCAAAATCGCTTTCACGAGATTCGGCGTCATCGTCGAATTCGTGTCGATCAGCAACGCCGCCGCCGCCGAGACGACCGGCGCGGCCATCGACGTCCCGCTAAGGTACATCAGCTTCTGAGTAGAAAGAGTCGACGACGAAGAAACGTTAAGCGAAGGCAGTAGCGTCACAAGCGTGTTGTTCGGGCTCTGCGCTGCAATTATCCTGTTGCCGGGCGCGACGAGATCCGGTTTGACCAGATTGTCGTATTTGCGCGCGCCGTTCGCGAGCGTCACCCAGCCGCGGGTCGGGCCGCGCGAGCTGAACGAGGCAACCGTATCGTCGCTTCTCCAGTTCGTTCCGTAAGTGTTGACCGCGCCGACGGTGATTACGGACGGTTCGATTCCCGGCGAATTGATCCCGCCGTACATCTTATTCCCGAACAGGTCTTTGCCCCAGTTTCCGGCAGAAGCGACCACCACGATTCCGGCGTTCACCGCCCGCCTGGCGGCCTGGCAAAGCGGGTCATTGACGTAACTGCCGGATGGCGGAGCACCAAGGCTCAAATTGATGACGCGGATGTTGGTCGCGGCCCTGTTGGCGATCGCCCAGTCAATGGCGGCGATGACGTTGCTCGTTGATCCGATTCCAAACTGATTCAACGCCTTGAGGCTGTAAACCGCGACGCCGGCGGAGACGCCTTCATACGCGGCGCCACCGAGTCGATAGTCGCCAGCGAGGATCGACGCGACGTGCGATCCGTGACCAAACTGATCCGCCGCGTTGCCACTCCCGGTGAAATCGTACGCGGCGACCTTCGTCGCATTGTTCCAGTTCTTGAACAGGTCGTGCGCCGCATACGCACCACTGTCGATGACGGCGACGCCGACACCGGTACCGATCAGCCAGGTGTTCGGATCGGCGTCTCCGCGATCTGATATCCCCGCATTGTAGAGTCCGACCGATTGCCCGACGTGGCCGTTGCCCGCGACCTCACGGTCAATGCTGATGTAGGCGACGTTCTCCGTTTCCGAAAGTTCCTTGACCCGTGATAAAGGCAGTTCGGCCGACATCAGCCCCAGTTTGCTGAAAATGCGTTTTCCTTCACCGCCGGCATTCGCGAGATCGGATAGGATTATGCCGCCGCGTTCCTGGCTGTTCTTCGTTTCACGGTCGAGCGTATCATCGCGTTCGTCTTCAGAAAGCGAGTTTCCGAACATATCGTTCAAACCGGTTTCGGATTTGATCTGGATTATCACGCGCACCATCTCGTCCCGCCGCAGACCGTTCGCCGCCTGACCCGCGATCTCCTCGAGATCTGGCGATATCCGATTCGGGGCAACCGTCACCGGCTGAGGTTTTGCAAGTGTGTCGCGGCGGTCGCCGACGGTCTTTTGCGCCGGCGCATTGACGGCCGTGGCCGGCAGAAGGATCGCCAAGAGGGCGACGATCGAAAGAAATCCCTTAAATCTGATCATATGATTATCCATCCTTCAAGAATCCAATAGGACCTATCCGAGATTCGGTCGATCATACAAGGGGCAACGCCCATGCCAGTCTAAGCAAGAGACGCAAGTGCAGGTAAAACAACGTGTTAAGAGAAGTCAGCAAATGCCGGGCCCGGAGCGTCAGTTCACTTTGACCGAATCTGCAGGGTTTCAATTCGGTCAGTCTGACCGAGAGCCTTGGCGGACAAACGAAAAGCCCCGCGGCATCGGCGCGGGGCTTTCGATTCGTATCGGATGCGTCTCAGAATACGGGCGGGATCGCGGCGCCCACCGGGATCGACAGCAACGAACCGGAGCGCACCGGATTTTTGACGGTGACCTTGACCTTGACCGGCACGACGCGTTTGAAGTTGAAGCCCCATTTCTTGAAACGGCCGAAGACGAACACCGTGCCGGTGACCTCCCACTCGTCCTTCGAATCGCGGATCTCGTTGAGCGCCCCGCGCAGCGTCTGGAGCGCGCCGACAGTAACCTTGACCGGACGCGGCAGACGGATCGTCTTGTCCTTCTTGAACTCGAACGGTTCGTTGTATTCGTCGATCGTCACCGGGATCCCGTTGACGATGAAATTATGGAAAGCGAGGAAATCGATCTTGCCCGACTGCCCGACCGGTTCGATGTCTCCCGAGATCTCGAACGTGATACCTGAAAGCGATTTGTCGGTCAGGACCGGATCGTCGAGCCGGACATAGGCTTCCGATTTGTCTTTCCGATCGGTCGTCCCGGTGCGGTTGACGACCGTTATCTTTGCGTCGTGTACCTTGTAGCCGCGGATCTCGTCCGGAATTTCCTGCGCGGGAACGACGCCCGAACCGACCGCGACGAGCGCGAGAGCGAGCACGATTGAACAAAACCGATTTGCGTATTGCATAGCGTCAAAACGGCAGCACGATCTCGAATCGAGTGCCGAAGTCTTTACGGGTTTTCACGGAGATTTTGCCGTTCAATTTCGCGACCTCGGTCGCGACGATAGAAAGCCCGTAACCGCGGCCGGAGTTCTTGCCGCTTCCGGCCGAATACTCCGGTTCGAAGATTCGGGCCAACGCCCCTTCGGCGCCGCCTGACGTTTCTTCGGTCACGATCCCGCGGCCATTGTCGGCGAAGGTGATCACGACCGAATCCCCATCCTGAAGTATCGAGATCTCGATCTTCCCGGCCCGTTGGATGCCGTGATCGACCGCGTTCGATGCCAGATGGATCAGCAGTTCGAAGACAGGTTTTGCGAGAGCAGGGTCCAACGCCCGGTCATCCGCGGCGATCGTCAGTCCGACCGCCTTATCCGCCTCGGCGGCAACGCGGTCGATATGATCGGCGATTCCTTCGAGCAGTTGCGAAAACTGCGCGTCCCTGTTCAGAGGCGCGCCGATCGTTTCGGACAGTTCCGCCGAGGCAGACGGTCCGGAATCGTTCGTGACCAGAAACACAAATCCTGAAAGCGGTTCGGCCGCGTTCGGATCGGGCAGGGCGGCGATCAGTTCGCCCGATGCTTCGAGTTCGCCGCGGACCCTTCGGAACTCGTCGGCGAATGTGGAAAGATCAACCGACCGATTCACGAGAGACACTCTCCGGCCGGCGGCCAGCGCGGCCACGAGCGCCGATCTTTCGCTCTCGGTCATTCGGTCGTAAAGCGGCGCCGGGAGGCGGCAAACGCAGACGGCGCGCGAGCCGTTCGCGGGCCTTGCACGATAATCGGGTACCGGCGTCACGACGCCCGGGCTCTTCAGGGTCTCGATGAGCAGCGCGATCCTCTCAAGCAGAAGGTCCTTCGGAGCCTCGCCGAATTCTTCTTCGGCGAGGATGTTCTCGATCCCGGCGGCGATCCCGGCTGTCTGCTCCAGCCCGAACGTCCGCGAACAACCCTTGACGGTATGGATCAATCGGAAAGCCTGATGACGGAGTTCTGTGGAGTTTTCGACGGAGATCCTGGCGTGCAGGTCATAAAGAGGGCCGATGAACTCCCTCACGAAATTTTGACGAAACTCGTTCATCCGCGGACGCGCTAAACAGTTGAAACGTGGGAGCGTTCTCCAGGGTCCGAATCCGGGCCCGGGTCTTTCTTCGAAGGCTTCTCGAGGTCCTGCTTGATGGCGTCGAGGATTCCGTTTATGAACTGCGTGGCTTCGAACGTCGAGAAACGCCTCGCGATCTCGAGCGCTTCGTTAATGACCACGGTGTGGGGCGTGTCTTCGAACAGGAACTCGTAAACCGCCAGGCGCAGCACGTTCCGGTCGACGATCGCCATCCGTTCGATCCGCCAATGTTCAGCGCGCGTGCGGATGCGGTCATCGACGGCGTCAAGCTTTTCGAGCGCGCCGATCGCGAGCCGGTTCGAAAAGTCTCGGAGCGATTCGTCAAAATCGGACTCGCCGATCTCGTCCCAATAGGCATCGGTTAACTGCCTGCCGGATGCTTTCGACACGTCGGCCGCAAACAACATCTGCAGTGCGCATTCACGAGCTTTACGCCGCGTTCCCATAACAAATATCTAACGACCGTCTAAACGACGCGCGGGAAGACCTTCTCCTTGATCTCCGCGCCGGTCTCGCCGCCTTCGAACGCACGGTAGAGATTGACCAGTTCGATGGCCGACATCGCCGCCTCGAAGCCCTTGTTTCCCGACTTCACGCCGGCCCGGTTGATGGCCTGTTCAAGCGTGTCGGCCGTGACGACGCCGAACAGCACCGGGATGCCGGACTGCATCGCCGCCTGCGCCGTGCCCTTCGCGGCCTCGCCGGCGACGTAATCGAAATGCGGGGTCTCGCCCCTGATGACCGCTCCAAGGCAGATCACCGCGTCGAAGCGGTTGCCGGAAGCGACCTTGAGCGCCGTCAGCGGCAGTTCGAAAGATCCCGGGACCTTGAAGATCTCGACATCGGATTCGCTCGCGCCCAGGCGTTCGAGCGCGTCGAGCGCGCCTTCGACAAGTTTGGAGGTCAGGAAATCATTCCAGCGCGCGGCGATGATCGCGAATCGGAAGCCTTTGGCGCTCAAAATCCCCTGATGTGTCTTTGGATTCAAGTCTTTTGTCCTCGGCGGCTTAAACCACGCCGCTTGATAAGTATAAAGAACCGCGCTTGCCGTTGACAAGTAACAGTTGCTTAACGTGCCGGCCTCAATCTTGGTGATGGGCCAGCCCGATTTTACGGATCTCCGCGAACGAGATCCCGCGCTTGGCGATGAGTATCGCGCCGATGATCGCCCAGAAAAGTATCCGTCCCTTGCGGATGATGGCGAGCGTCACGCCGACGCCGACCCCGACCGCGATCGTTTCGGTCACGAACTGCGCGCCGGCCTCGTCGACCCCGATCAGGAACGGGACAAGCTTGAACACGATCGAGATCAGACGGCTGACCGATTCGAGAAGGACCGCGTTGAAAAAACTCGGAAGCTCGCCGAGCCTGTGCAGCAGGTACACGACCTCGATGATCCCGAGTGCGTGGAATCCGGATTGGAGTACCAGGATCGGGACGAACCGGCCCGGATAGCGGCGGTAGAAGCCGAAGATCAGGTTCTCAAAGAGCCGCACCTGCAGCCTTCCGTGTTCAAGTATCCCGCGCAGATGCCCGCGGTCGTAGATGCGGTCGCATACGGCCGACGCGAGATGCCATTGCCTGACGACAAGCAGGATCAGAAAGATCAAAAGCAGGGCGATCCCGACGAGAAGGAGATCGATCGTCAGCGTCCAGGCTTCGGAAAGCTCGAACGTCCGGAGAAAGATGAACGCGCCGAACGCGATGAAGGTCCCTGTGGCGAGCGAATAAAAGAGATTCTCGGTCGCGACCGACGAAAGCCCGACGACGAGCGGCACGCGTTTTCGGACGGCGACCGCTTTCGAGGTTCCAGACACGAGTATGCCGAGCGGTATCACGCTGCTCATTGCTTCCCCGATAATGACCGCCGGGACCGCATCCGCCATTCTCAGGTTGTACGGTTCGTGCACCGAAAGCTTCCAGGCCCCCGCGCGGATCAGCATCCGGCCGAAGTACAGCGCGATAACGACGGCGAAACCCTCAAAACCGATGCGGCCGATGCCGTCGAGGATCTCGTAAACGCCGACCGAGTAGATGAAGTAAGCGAAGACCGCGATGCCGGCGCAGGTAAGCACCGCAACGGCCAGTTTTAGGCGGCTGAGGTTGACGGGGGCCTTTTCGTCGGCGGTTTGCGGTTCTTCGACAGAGTTCATCGGCGGCTTTACCAAATCGATGCTAGCTCAGATTCGTCGTATCCCGCAAACGGCGTTTCAGGCGTTCAGCACCGCCGCGATCTCGCGCGAGAATTTTGCGCTCTCGGCATCGTCCGTGACGAATTCGATCCGATCGGGAGCGTTGATGCCGAGGCCCAACTCAACCGCACGCGCGATCTGTTCGAGTTCGAAGATCGGGCCTTGAGCGACCTCGTCGGTCGTTCCGAAATACCGCAGCAGCGCGACCCCGACGGCATCGATCGCGATCCGGTCGGTCCCGGCCAGAATTACGCCGGCGTTGACCTGCTTTCCCGTGTCGGGACCGCCCGTCGTGAAGGCGTCGACGCCGTCAAGCACGACGAGCGCCGGTTCGTAAGCGGCATTGATCTCCGCGATCATCCGGCGCTGATCGGCGGAGGAATGGAGTTCCGTCATGAAGTTGTGATCGATCCCGGGAACGCGTTTCGCCGCGATCCCGACCGAATTCTTGAGCGACAGGGTGAAATGTCCGCCGAACCGATGTGTCTTGAGACAGCAGGTCTGAACGACTGAACCGGCCGAGCGGAGCGCTTTCGGGACATAGAAGGCGTTCTTCCAGTGATGGCCCTTCGGTTCGACGCGCTCCCATCCGTCGGCGCCGATCTCATCGAAAACGAGCGTCGAAACGCCGGATTCCTTGGCGAGGGCGAAGATGCCCTTGTTCTCGAAAACATCGGACGTGTTTCCCATTCCGCTCCGGTCGCCGATCGTGATCGGCCCGGACCCGAGCTCGCGCAGCTTAGAAACGATCGCCTTCAGGACGTCGTTGTGGGTCGATCCGGGAGTTTCGGCGGCGCTGTTGAAGTTTGGTTTGAGCATTACGTCGCGCTTTGCAAACTTCGGAAGATTCAGCAGGTCGATCGCGTGCGCGACGCCCTTCGCCCGGTCGGCCGTCTTTACAAACGCCACCCGTGAAACTCCCGCCGGAATCCGCTTCGCGCACGAATTGACGGCCGGCGCGGCGAGCGCGACCGCGGCGGTTCCAAACAACTGACGAAGCAATTCGCGTCTGTTCATTTCGCCTACCTCCGTTGGTCTCCTTTGATTGTACTCCAAATCTGAACTGACTTATTATCGCTTTGACCTTCAATCGGCATATGGAAAAGTCAGCTGTTCAGTTTCTGCTCGATAATCGTGATCGCCGTGACGAAAGATCGAATGTCGAACTCGCCGCCGGGATCTCATCGCAGGGCGACGCGGCCGCGGTCGCGGAATTGGTCGAGGCCTTCGGTGACCGGCGGATCGATTCGGATATCATCAAGGTCCTCTACGAGATCGCCGAGCGAAAACCGGACCTGATCGCGCCGCAGATCGATTTCCTGCTCGGATTGCTTTCGCATCGCAGCAACCGCGTCGTTTGGGGAGCGATGACGGCGATCGACGCGGTCGCGGGCCTTGTTTCAGAAAGGGTCTTTGCCGAGATCGAGATGCTCAGGCATATCGCAAACTCCGGTTCGGTCATCACGCGCGACCATTTCGTCGGAACGCTGATCAGGCTCGCGGAACGCGGATTGCCGGTCGGCGCCTATCTTGAGGAACAGTTGGCTAATTGTCCGTCAAATCAACTGCCGATGTATGCCGAGCGGGCGTCGGGCGTCATCGCCGAGATGGGGCCTTGGGAGTTCGTGCGGATCTTCGAGGCTCGGATCGGCGAAATGAAGACCGATTCGAAGAAACGCCGACTCGCGAGCGTCGTCAAGAAACTCGGGCGAGCGGACCAAGGAGTATGAAAAGAAAAGAGATCGAAACAACCGAACGGAGCCGCGTGAAGCGGCTTGCAAAACGCGGAAGCTATGATCGCGAAACGATCTTCGGCATTCTCGACGCGAACTACCTGTGCCACGTCGGATTCGAGGCCGGCGGCCAGCCGTTCGTGATCCCGACGCTTTACGGGCGGATCGGCGACGCGATCTACATTCACGGCTCGAACGTCAGCCGGATGCTGGGCTACGCCGCCGAAGAGGCCGATATCTGCATCGCCGTGACGTCGGTCGACGCGCTGGTGCTCGCGCGGTCCGCCTTCCATCATTCGATCAACTACCGTTCGGCCGTCGTCTTCGGCCGCGGCGAGCCGGTTACCGACGATGCCGAAAAGCTAGCGGCGCTCAAAGCAATATCGGATTCGGTCCTCAAGGGGCGTTGGGAAGATTGCCGGCTTCCGAATTCGAAAGAGCTCAACGTGACGGCCGTTATCCGTATCCGGATCGACGAAGCATCCGCCAAATCGCGGACCGGAATGCCGATCGACGACGCCGAGGATATGGCGCTCCCGGTCTGGGCGGGGCTGGTTCCGGTCGCGACCTCGCTCGGCACGCCGCAGCCCGATCCCGCGCTCGCGCCGGAAACCGGTTTGCCGGATTATCTTGCCGAACAGGGCGCTTGAGACGCGCCGTTTCTTATGGTGTAATTAACAGAACTTATCGAAATCAAGTATCAGAGGATTCTTTTATGAGCGCAACGCAGATGGAACGAGACAACTACACGCCGGCACTTACCGATCTGTCGGAAGAAGAGGAACTTTTCCGGGCTTCGGTCCGCGAATTTGCCGAGGGCGAGGTCCGGCCGCGGGTCGAGGCGATGGAACACGCGTCGAAACTCGATCCGGAACTCATCAAGCAATGTTTCGAACTCGGACTGATGGCGATCGAATCGCCCGAGGAATATGGCGGCGCCGGGTCGACGATCTTCAACGCGATCCTCGCGATCGAGGAACTCGCGCGCGTCGACGCCAGCGTGTCGGTTTTCGTCGACGTCCATAACACGCTCTGTACGAACGCGTTCATGCGATGGGGCAGCGACGAGATCAAGAAGAAATATCTGCCGCAGATGGCTACGGGGCGCGTCGGGGCCTATGCGCTGAGCGAGGCCGGGTCGGGTTCGGACGCGTTCGCGCTCAAGACGAAAGCGGTCGACAAGGGCGATCATTGGGAACTGAACGGCCAGAAGCTTTGGATCACGAACGGCAACGAGGCCGAGATCTTCATCGTTTTCGCGAACATCAATCCCGAGGCCGGATATCGCGGCATCACGGCGTTCATCGTCGAGAAGGGCTTCGAGGGCTTTTCGGTCGGGAAGAAAGAGGACAAGCTCGGGATTCGCGCGAGCTCGACGACCGAGCTCATCCTCGAGAACTGCAAGGTCCCGAAAGAGAACGTGCTCGGCGAGGTCGGCAAGGGCTATAAGGTTTCGATCGAGACCCTCAACGAAGGCCGGATCGGCATCGCGGCGCAGATGCTCGGCATCGCCCAGGGAGCGTATGAGAGCGCGCTCAAGTACACTGCTGAACGCGAGCAGTTCGGCCAATCGCTGAACAGCTTCCAAGCGGTCCAATTCCAGCTTGCGGAGATGGCGGTCGAGATCGAAGCGGCGCGGCTCGTGACGTACAACGCCGCGCGCCTGAAAGATGCGGGCAAATCGTTCCTCAAAGAAGCCGCGATCGCCAAACTGTACACGTCGCGCGTTGCCGAAAAGGTCGCGTCGAAGGCCATCGAGCTTTACGGCGGCTACGGGTACGTGAAGGACTATCCGGTCGAGAAGTTCTGGCGCGACTCGAAGATCGGTTCGATCTACGAGGGGACGTCGAACATGCAGCTGCAGACGATCGCGAAGCTGATCACGAGCGGCAAGTAGCCAAAACGACGACGGCTCGCGGGTCTCGGGGCGCGTGTGATCGGCAAAACCGGGCTCCGAGCCCGAATAGAAGAGCGGCTTGAACCCAAATTACGCGTTAGGATTTCCATCGCGGATTCTTGACGGGTTTCGGACCGGCTGACGTTGCTCCCTTTGCGTGGGAAAATGCCTTTTTGGCGAGTGGATGCCTGTTCCTTGCGCAAAGCCCGCAAAGAATCGCAATGGCGACGATCATAAAGATTAGCCCATATTGCGTAATCCCGGTTGAAATATGATGATCCGGTTTGCGAGCTCCGCCGACGCCGAAATGTTGGCGGAGCTTTCTTTTTCTACCTTCTGGGACGCTTTCCACGAACATCCCAAGAACGCGCCTGAAGATATGGACGCTTATATGTCGGAGGCGTTCACCGTTGGGCAGATCCGCCGCGAGCTCGAAGACCCTGGCGCGGTCTTTCTGGTCGCGGACATTGACGGGCGGCCCGCCGGATACGCGAAACTGCTTTTCGGAAACATCGAGGAGCCGGTCGAAGCGGCCCGTCCGGTCGAGCTGTGCCGTTTGTATTCGACGACCGAAAACATCGGGAAAGGGGTCGGACAGGCGTTGATGGACCGTTGTTTCGAGATCGCAGCCGAGCGCGGCTGCGACGTGATGTGGCTCGGCGTGTGGGAGTTCAACCCCAGGGCCCGGCGATTCTACGAAAAGCAAGGCTTCCGCGTCGTCGGCGAACACGTTTTCCAACTCGGGTCAGACGCCCAGACCGATCACCTGATGGCGGTCCGCCTGGACTCAGCCGAATTCGGTCGTCGCTGACGCGACGCGAGCCCGAACCGCATCTGCCCGAGGGCTAAAACCCACGTCTAGATTCACGGCACCGCTAACGCGGCGGATTCCGGAATATTCTGAATCCTGAATTTGGGTTTCAGAATACATGAAATCATCCCGAATCACGCAATAGAGGCAGACTTCGATAAGTCTCGCGGCTGCAATCGTGGCGGGCCTCGCGCGAGCAACCCTTATGCCCTCGCCAATCAGGCAATTTTCCGCGCAAAGACCGCAAAGGGCGCGATGCCAGGCAGTCCGGAACTCGACGTAAACCCCGGTGGAGATCCCACCGTGTAATTTGGGATTAACCCAGTTCACGCGATAGAGCGGATTAACGTCTTTTCCCCGCGGCTACAACGAATTCTCGAACAATTTACTTGAGTTTTTTTCGCGCAATTCGAGAAATCCGTGGCAGAATCCCCCCCCCCAATGGGTAATCCGGGATTAACCCGGGTTACGCGATGGAGCGGCCTAGCGTCGTTTCGCGCGTGGCACGAATTCTAACGGAATGTTCTCCGTTTTCTTCGCGCAATTCGAGAAATCCGTGGCAGAATCCCCCCAATGGGTAATCCGGGATTAACCCGGGTTACGCGATGGAG
>CAZARD010000023.1:0-29098 GCA_964487505.1 uncultured Blastocatellaceae bacterium
ATCCGTATCGCACTATGCACTATGCACTATGCACTATGCACTATGCACTATGCACTCGTTCTCTGTTTCGTCGATTGCCTGAATTCCGGCATCAGACTGCCGGGGCCGATCTCTTTGATCTCGCGGCGGAGTTCGGCGACGAGCGCGTTCCGGAGCCGCGTGCGGACGGCCTTGGGTCGTTCCTTGACGGCTTCGCCGACCAAAAGCACGGCCGTTTGCCAGGCGGTTTCAAGATCGTCCGCTAATGGCGAAACCTTCGTGATGTCGTAGGGCACGGCGCACGCGTCGCAACCGATCCGCGCGAAGACCTGCAAATACCGGGCGGTGCCGAGATCGGGACAGGAAATGCGCTTCGACCCCGCCTTCAGCTCGATGCCCAGAAGGGTGTAAAGGATTTCGGTCGCGTGCGGCCGCGGTGCGAGGCCGAGCGTGAAAGCGCGGGTCCGTTGCGGGCGCACCCGGTCGCGGTAGATCTCCGCCGGCCAATCGGCGCCCAGCTTCTCGCGTATCGCGTTGATGGTTTCGACTGCAAAGCTCATTTTGATCCGAGTCCGTCGAGCAGTTCCTGGAATTTCTCAAAATAGCGGCCGATATGGAGTCCGTCGGCGAGCGCGTGATGCGCTTCGACCGAATGCGGAAGCATCATCCGCCCTTCCGATTCGCTCAGTTTGCCGAAAACCATACGCGGCACCGAGTTTTTATCGCCGAACCGCGTCGCGTGCTTGAAACTCGTAAATCTCACCCAGGGAATGACCGAATAGTAAACCAGATCGAGCCGGTCTGCCTCAACATCGAATGTCTTCAGCCGCCGGTATTTCGCGGCCGCGAGCCGTCCGCAGCGCTCAAAATCCAATACGTCGTCGCACATTTCGAAATAGCAGAACGAGAACGAATCGTCGTCGTTCAGAATGGTCTGCGTCGCGTGGACGGTCTCGAACTGGGCGACCCGATCGCCGACTATGCGAAGGCGCAGTTCCGGAATCGCATTGACCGCAAGCAATGAACAGTGAAGCGAGACGAGCGAAAACGAAAGGCCGAGGCGTTTTGCGAACCGATAGGCTCCGGTCGCATCGGCCTCGGCGGTGATGTTGAAGAACGGGTCGTCGAAATCCCGAAAATACTCGTACGCCGACCGTCGATTCCAGTTATCGATATCGACGAATTTCATCACGGCGGCGACTACTTCACCTGCGCGGTCGGGGCCGGCATCGATCGCGAGAACTTCTCGATAACGCTGTCGGCGAAAATACCGAAATAAAATACGCCCAGAACCGTGATAAGAAGCGCGGCGGCGACTCCGAGCGGCATCTTCGGTTCGCTCCATTCGGTCGTGCGCTCGCGGAAGAACATCACGACGATCAGGCGCAGATAATAGTACGCCGAGATCGCGGTGTTGACGACCGCGACGACGACCATCGTCGTCAGCAGCGGATTGTTCGCTTCAAGCGCCGGACGGAAGACAAGCACCTTGCCGATAAAGCCCGCCGTCAGCGGGAGTCCAAGAAGCGAAAGCATGAAGAGCGAAAGCGAGAACGCGATCACCGGCGACTTGAATCCGATACCGTTGTAATCGTCGAATTCGGTCCGCCGGTCGTTCTTCTGGCCGACGAGCGATACTATCGAGAACGCGCCAAGATTCGTGATCGCATAGGACAGCAGATAAAAGGCGACGGCCGCGATCGCCGCGTCCCGTCCCTCGGGCGTCTTGGCGACTCCGGCCCCAATGAATCCGACCATCGCGTATCCGGCGTGCGAGATCGAAGAATAGGCGAGCATCCGCTTGACGTTGTTCTGCACGACCGCCGCGATGTTGCCGACCGTCATTGTAAGCATCGCCATCACCGTCAGCGCGGTGATCCACGATTCGTGAAGATAGCCCGCCGCCTTTGCGCCCGCGACGAGCGGGAATCCGAGAACGAAGACGCGCAGGAACGACGCGAAGGCCGCGGCTTTGGGGCCGGCCGCCATAAAGCCCGTGACCGGGCTCGGCGCGCCTTCATAGACGTCGGGCGTCCAGACGTGGAACGGGACGGTCGCGACCTTGAAGCCGAACCCGATGACGAGCATCGCGCCGCCGATCAGAAGAAGGCCGGGGAAGTTCGGATCGCCGATCTTCGTCGCGATCTCGGCAACCTTCATTGTTCCTGTCGCGCCGTAGATCAGCGCCATTCCGTACAGAAGGAAGGCCGATGCGAACGATCCGAGAATGAAATACTTCATCGCCGATTCATTCGATTTGAGATCCGCCTTGCGGAGTCCGGCCATCACGTAGGTTGCGATCGAAAGCGTCTCAAGGCCAAGGAAAATGATCACGAAATCGTTGCCCGAGGCCATAAACATACCGCCGAACGTGGCAAAAAGCAGCAGCGCGTGATATTCGCCGACGGGGATATTCTCGCGGTCCGTCCAGACCGACGAAACGAGCACCGTCATCGCGGCCACGAACAAAAGCACGAGCGTGAACGTCATCCGCAGCGGGTCGTTGGCAACCATCCCGTTCCACGAGTAAATCGGCGCCGAGCCCCACATCGAGAGCGTGAGCGCGGCCGAGACCGCGACCCCGATCAGTGAAAGGACCGTCGTCACGTTCTTCTGTTTAGGAACGAAGACGTCGTACAGCATCACGACGATTCCCGTCAGCGCGACGACCATTTCCGGCAGAACCGCCTGCAGGTTCACGTTCGGGTTGGCCAGGGTTTGTAAAAGGATCGTGTTCATTTTCTTTCGTAAACGTCACTTTTCCGCGGGATGCTCGAAATTCTTTTCGCCCGCAAAGATCTTGATCTGCAAAAAATTCTCTCGCGGCGGCAGCGGGCAACTGTAACGGTCGCTGCCGTACGCGCAACTCGGATTGTAGGCAAGATTAAAGTCGAGCCTCACCGAATCGCCTTCAGGTACGCGAAGATCGAGGTATCGTCCGGCGCCGTATGTTTCCTTGCCGTTCGTCAGATCGCGAAACGGCAGGAAGAGCAGACCGGCGTATTCCTTCGGCTGCGACTCGGACCGGAAAACGGTCAACGAGTACGGTGCGCCGTCGATCTCGAACTTCAAAGTCCCGAATTTCAAATACTTGCGGGTCAGACCCGCTGATGTCGTCATCAGGAACGTTTCCGTTCCCGGATTGCGTTCGAGTCTTGCTTCGACCGAGTATTTCGGATCGATCTCGAAATAAGCGAGACCGGCAAAGTTCCCGAAATCGAGGTCGGTCAACGGCGTCGTGTCTTTCGACCGGAACTCGCCGTCGCGAGCTTCCCGGAACGCGGCGACGTCGCTCGAACCGTAATGCGTCTGCGCCCGGACCGCCGCAATGGCGATCAAAACGCAAAAGGCTGTCAATGCCGCGCGCCGCATCAGTGCGGCGCCGTCTTGGTCTCGTTCCCGGCCTTTTCGATCCTTCCGCCGGCCTGATGCACGACGCGCTCCTGGATCGCGACGACCGCTTCCTTGGACCGGTTCAGGAATGGCGTCGGATGAACGCCCATATAGACCATCAGCACGAGCAGCGGGATCATCAGTCCGATCTCGCGCCAGCTGAGGTCCGAAAGCGTCTTGTTCTTCGCGTTCGTGACCTTGCCAAAGAAAACCCGCTGGATCATCCACAAAAGATAGACGGCCGCGAAGATGACGCCGGTGCCGGCGAGCATCGTCGCGATATGGTTCCAGTTCACTCCCGCCGTCACGCTGAGGATGGTCGATTTCCACATTCCGACCATGATCAGGAATTCGCCCACGAACCCGTTCAGAAGCGGCAGACCGACCGATGACATCGCGGTGATCACGAAAAGCGTCGCGTAGATCGGCATCACGTTCGCGATGCCTCCGAAATCGGTGATCTGACGGGTATGACGGCGCTCGTATATGAATCCCACGAGCAGGAACAGCGCGCCGGTCGAAACGCCGTGGTTCAGCATCTGGTACAGCGCGCCCTGCATTCCGGTCTCGGTGAACGAGAACATCCCGAGCACGACATAGCCCATATGCGCGACCGACGAGTACGCGACGAGGCGCTTGACGTCGGGCTGGACCATCGCGACCAGAGCGCCGTAGATGATCCCGACGATCGCGAGCGCGATGAAGATGTAGGCGAACTCTCGGGACGAATCCGGAAAGAGCGCGAAGTTGAAGCGCATCAGCCCGTATGTTCCCATCTTCAGAAGTACCGCCGCGAGGATCACGGAACCCGCCGTCGGCGCGTCGGTATGCGCGTCCGGCAGCCACGTATGTACCGGAAAGAGCGGGACCTTGATCGCGAACGCGATGGCGAATGCCCAGAAAAGAAGCGTTGCCGTCTGTCCCGCGATGACGAGATTACCCGACTTCATCGCGTTCAGGATCGCCACGAAATCGAACGATCCGGCGCCGCCGGTCGCCGCGCCGTACATAAAGTAGAGCGCGATGATCGCGACCAGCATCAGAAGGGAACCGAACGCCGTGAAAATGAAGAACTTGACCGCCGAGTAGATGCGGTTGTCGCCGCCCCAGACGCCGATCAGGAAGAACATCGGAACCAGCGAAGCCTCGAAGAAAAGATAGAACACGAGCAGATCGAGCGAAACGAAGACGCCGATCATCGCGCTTTCCAGAAGCAGCAGAAAGACATAGAACGCGGTCGGTTTCTTTTCAACCGCGTGCCAGGTCGAGACGATCGAAATCGGCATTATGAACGTCGTCAGGATCACGAGCCAGAAGCTCAGCCCGTCGACGCCGATATGATAGTTCGTGTTTATCGCCTTGATCCAAGGCACGTTCTTTTCGAACATGAAACCGCTTGCGGAGATCTTGTCGCCGGTGAACAGCAGCAGCGAGACCAGAAAATTGACAAGCGTCAGTCCGAACGTGATCCATTTCAGATGGCTTTCCTGCTTCCAGAACATCTGGTGAGCGAGCAGCGCGACCGCGCCGAACGCCGGCAGCAGGATCAGGATCGTTAAGAGATTTTCCTTTATGAAATCCATTGTTTTTGGTCCTTCGTTCTTCTCGTCCGTCGCGAACGGGCGACGGACCAAGGACTACCGACATACCTATCGGATCAGTTTCAAACCGTAGTAAACGAAATAGCCGATGACGACGAGCGCGCCGAAAAGCATTATCGCGGCATAGCTCCGGACAAATCCTACCTGGATCCGGCGGATCGCTGCGCCGAGCGCCGTGACGAGGGATCCGACTCCGTTGACGAATCCGTCGATGATGCCGAGATCGAATCCTTTCCAGAGCAGCGAGCGCGAGACGTTCGTCAGCGGATCGACGATATAACCATTGTAGAACTCGTCGAGCCGCCACTTTTCTTCGAGGATCTTCGGCATCTTGCGCAACGGGTCCTTTTTGAAAACGACCCATCCGATACCGATGCCGAGCAGCGCGACGACGACCGAAAACCCAGCCAGAAGGCGTTCTTTCAAGATCACCTCAGGCGAATGAACGGTATGATCCGGTTCGGCGGTCTTCGGTTCCGATTTTGCCTCGCCTTTCGGTTCGGCCACCGTCGAATGCTCGCTCTGTGCCGCGTCAAGCGGGTGCGCCTTGGCGACGACCGGTTCGAGCGTGTGCTCGAATGCGTTGACCTCGCCGAGTCCGACAAGCGAGCTCATCGCGTACGGGACGCCGATCAGACCGCCGACGGTCGACAGGAAGGCGAGCACGATCAGCGGGACCGTCATCACCCACGGCGATTCGTGGGGCTTGAAATCGTGCGGCAGGTGATGATGTTCATCCTCTTCGTCATCGTCGTGCGCGTCCGCCGCGTGTTCGTCGCCGTGCGCGTGGCTCGCGTAAGCCTCGACCTCGGCCTCGGAATGGAACCGCTCGGCCCCCCAGAATGTCATCACCATCATCCGCGTCATATAGACCGCGGTCAGCAACGCCGTGACAACGGCGACGACCCACAGCACCTCGTTGCCCGGGAATTCGCCGGCAGGGAAGTACTTGTCGGCCGCGAACGTCTTGTAGAGGATCTCGTCCTTCGAGAAAAAGCCGGCGAAGATCGGGATGCCGGCGATCGCCAGCCAGCCCGTGAACATCGTCGCGAACGTGATCGGCATATACTTCTTCAGATTGCCCATCTTGCGCATATCCTGCTCGTGATGCATCCCGTGGATGACCGATCCCGATCCGAGGAAGAGCAGTGCCTTGAAGAAGGCGTGCGTCATCACGTGAAAGATCGCGACGACGAACGCGCCGACGCCCGCCGCGAGAAACATAAAACCGAGCTGCGACACCGTCGAGTACGCGAGCACTTTCTTGATGTCGTTCTGCGCGATGGCGATCGTCGCCGCGAAGATCGCGGTCGCGGCTCCGATAACGGCGATGATCCACATCGCCGAGGGCGCGAACTGGTAGATCGCGTTCGAGCGGACGACGAGATAAACGCCGGCCGTGACCATCGTCGCCGCGTGGATCAGCGCCGATACCGGCGTCGGGCCGGCCATCGCGTCGGGAAGCCACGTCAGCAATGGGATCTGCGCCGATTTTCCGGTTGCTCCGATGAACAGAAGCACGCCGACCGAAGTCAAGCCGCCGGCGGTGATCGCGCCCCAGGTGAACGGGTCGGCCGAGAAATGCGTCAGGACGTAGTTGAAGACGCTTTGGACCTGGACCCCGTCGACCGTTTTGTCGAAGAAAGAGATCGTGCCCGTCATCGAAAAGAGCAGGAACATCCCCATCAGGACTCCCCAGTCGCCGATTCGGTTCATCACGAACGCCTTTTTCGCAGCTTCGCGCGCCTCGTCCTTCTTGATGTAATAACCGATCAAAAGGTACGAGCAGAGCCCGACGCCTTCCCAGCCGACGAACATCAGCAGGTAGTTGTCGGCAAGCACGAGCGTCAGCATCGAGAACATAAAGAGGTTCATATACGCGAAGAAGCGATAGAAGCCCTTGTCCCCGTGCATATAGCCGGTCGCGAAGATATGGATCAGAAACCCGACGAAGGTCACGAAACAGGCATAGATGCCGCTCAGTCGGTCCATTCCGAGCCCGAAATCGGCCCTGAAGCCGCCGACATTCATCCACGTCCAGAGATGATCAAGAACGGGCTTGTTCGCGTGCAGGGCGCCGCCGTCGGCGACGAACGCGATGTAAAAGGCGACGACCATCGAGACGAGGATCGTGCCGCAGGCGACGACGCCGCTGAAGAGTTCGTTCTTCAACTTGCCGCCGACAAGCCAATTGATCACCGCGCCCGCCAGCGGCGCGAAGATGATTAGACTTAAAAGGTTGTTCTCAGTCATTATCTTTTTTTGCGGCCAAATCCAGCATCATTTCGGCCATCGTCACCCGAAAACCCTTGTTCTCGAAAAGCCTCCGTCCCGGCCGGTTATCGGCGGCGACGTTGAGCATTACCTTCTCGGCGCCCAATTCCTCGGCCGAGGCGATCGATCTCTCAAGCAAAAGCCCACCTAGGCCTCTGCCCCGCGCCGCTTCGTCGACATACAGGTCGTGAATCCAGGCGGCGTTCCTCAAAAGATCCGCGTAGTTCAATCTCTCGAACTGTACGTATGCGAATCCGACGATCCGATTGTCAAGCTCGGCGACCCAGACATTTGCGTCCCCGACCATCGTCCGCTGACCGTAAAAATGCTCGGCCTGTTCGATCGACGCAAGCCTCGAAAAGCGGCGCGGGTCGAAAGTCTCGTGCAGGGCGGTAAGCGCGAAGGCCAGTTCGGCGATCTCGCGTGCATCGGCAAATCGGGCCCTGCGAACGGTCGCCTCCATAGCGACCTAGTTTTTCAAAATACTCGCGTCATCGACATCGACCGAGATGCGGTTGCGGAAGAACGCGATGATGATACCGAGCCCGACCGCCGCCTCGGCCGCCGCGACCGACATCACCATAAAAACGAAAAGCTGCCCCGTCACGTCCGCGTAATGCCTGGAGAACGCGACGAACGTCAGGTTGACGGCATTGAGCATCAGCTCGATGCACATAAACATCCCGATCGCATTGCGCTTGAAGATCACCCCGACCGCGCCGATCGTGAACAAGATCCCTGAAAGGGCAAGATATGTCGCTAGACTAGGTTCCATATTTCCATTTGGGAATTGGGATTCGGGATTTCGGATCTAATCCCACCAACTCCTCACTTTCTTCGTTTTCAACCGTTTGTCGATCCGTTCCTTCCGAAGGCAGACACAAAATCCGAAATCCCAAATCCGAGATCCGACATCCATCATTCGTGATGTCTTCTCTCCAGTTCGTGTTCGACGACGGCTTCGATCTCCGGCTGGCTCAGCCGGCGGACAAGGATCACTCCGCCGATGATCGCCATCAGCAGCAGGATTCCGACGATTTCGACCGGCAACAGATACTCCGTGTACATCGACGTCCCGATCGACATCGTGCTTCCGACCTTGTCGTCCGGAGTTGTCGCCGGTTTCGGTCCCTTGAGGACCGCGAAAAAGATAAAGAACGTCTGCGCGAGCAGCACGATCCCGAGAAATCCGCCGACCGCGTAAAGATATCTCAGCCGCGTCAGAGGCTTGTCGTGATCGAGGTTCAGAAGCATGATCACGAAGACCACGAGCACCATGATCGCGCCGGCGTAGACCAGGACCTGGACGGCCGCGATGAACGGCGCCGCAAGCGTGACGTAGATGCACGACAGCGCGATGAACACGCCGACCAGCGAAACCGCCGAGTACAGCGGGTTGCGGTGATAGACCATCGAGATCGCGCAACCGATCGCGAGTCCGGCGAAGACGAAAAAGAGAACTGTGGTTGCCATAGTCTCAGCCGCCCGGGGGCGGGAAAATCGAACTAACTGTTGAGAACGAAGACGACGATGATCGTCAGGATCACGTTCGCCAACGCGACCGGCAAAAGGAACTTCCATCCGAAGTTCATCAGCTGGTCAAAACGGAAGCGCGGCAGTGTTCCGCGGATCCAGATATACAAGAACAGAAAACAGCAGATCTTGAAAATGAACGCCCCGACGCTGATCAGCGCGTACGGTATCGAACCGACCTCGACGATCTTCGACAGTCCGGGAACATACCATCCGCCCAAGAAGAGCGTCGTGCACATCACCGAGACCGTGAACATATTCACGTACTCGGCCATGAAGAACAGCGCGAACTTGAGCGCCGAATACTCGGTATGAAAGCCCGCGACGAGTTCCGTCTCAGCCTCCGGAAGATCGAACGGCACGCGGTTGGTTTCGGCGAACGCCGCGATCAGAAAGACCATGAAGCCGATGAACTGTGGGATGATGTACCATTTGAACGGCGACTGCGCCTGCGCCTGGATGATACCGTTCAGATCGAGCGTTCCGGCCAGCATCACGACGCCGAGCACAGATGCGCCCATCGCCAGTTCGTACGAGATCATCTGCGCCGAAGAGCGGAGACCGCCCATCAGGCTGTACTTGTTGTTCGACGACCATCCGGCGAGAGCGATCCCGTAAACGCCGACCGAGGTGATCCCGAGCACGAACAGCACGCCGACATCGATCTTCGCGATCGCGAGCGTCATCCCCTTCGCGGCCTCGGCGATATAGGCTACGGCCGGTCCGACGTAAGTCAGGCTCTGGGTGTACGGAACCAGCCAGCCGAACGGATCGTTGATCTTCGGCCCGAACGGATAGACGACCATCGGCAGCAGCGCGCAGGTCAGCGCCACCAGCGGCGCGAGGAAGTACATAAACTTCGTCGACTTGTCCGGCGTCAGGTCTTCTTTCAGGATGAACTTCAGGAGATCGGCGAACGGTTGCAGAACGCCCCACGGGCCGACGCGGTTCGGGCCGATGCGGCCCTGGATCCACCCGAGCACCTTGCGTTCGGCGAGAACCGTGTACGCGACGATGACCATCACGCCGCCGAATGCGGCGACGATCCCGACCGCGAAGGCGATGAACGGAAACGTTGTTTTTAGGATCTGTTCCATTTCTTCAAACCCGCCGGCGCTTCGACCGCCGACGCAAAAAAGTACCGATTTCTAAACCGCTGCCGCCGAATCGCGTTTCGTCCCGTCCGGATTGAACTGCACGAGCGGTGAAACGAACAGGCTGTCCGGTTTCGGATTGCCGTTCGCCAGCAGATGGAACTGCGGCGTCTTCGACGTCATTGTCGTCAGGCGATGCAGCTTGTGGCCGACCTTCGGAGTCGCGGCGATCTTCTCGGCAGCGTCCGGAAGTTCCGCCGCGCTTTCGCCGAGCGACTTCAATTGACCCGAAACATCGCGCGAAGCGATCGGAAGCTTGACCTGAACCGGGCGCGACTCGTCCTTCAGATGCGGGTAACGAAGGCCCTCATAGGCCGGTACCGCATCCGCGATCGCCTTGAAAACCGCAGTCGCCGCGAAGTTGTAGCCGAAATCGACTCCCATCTCGCGGGCGATCAGGCTCGTGATGACCCAGTCGGCCTTCGCCTGGTTCCGCGGCTCGAGCGCCTGACGGACACGCTGCACGAAACCGGAGTTGTTCGTATAGGTGCCGTCGATCTCGGCGAAGCTTGCTGCCGGAAGGACGACGTCGGCGTGCGCCGTCGTGTCCGTCTCGAAAAGTTCCTGAACGACTATAAAGTCTTTGCCTGCAAGGAGTGACGCATCCTGAAGGCTTCCGCCGATAAGCAGCGCCTTGGCGCCTTTGACGACCTCTTCGACCGATCTGCGGCCCGGCATCATATCGTGCGCCCCGACGGAGTTGTTGTACCGCGGCAGCGGATGAAGCAGCGCACGGCGGTTTTCGGCACCCAGTTGCGCGGCCGATCCGGCGAGCGCGGCCTGCGCGTTCGCGGACAATTCTCCGCCCACGACCAAGATCACGTCTCCCTCGGTCGCTTCGACCGTCTTGCGGATCGCATCGATCTCGGCTGCATCGACTCCGGCTTTCCTGATCGCCGCGCTGTCGCCACCGACGAACGCCGCGACGAACGCATCGTACGAGCCGGGATTGATGTGGACGAACTGCGACGCCGAAGACCCGAGCCTGATCGGCGTGTCGTTGACGATGATCAGCTTCGCGCCGCCGTTGCGGACCGCCTGGCGGATCTGCTTGGCGGTGAACGACTGCTCCTCCTCGGGCTCTCCGCCAACGAGAATGATCGTCTTCGCGTGCCGGATCTCCTTGTGCGTGCACAACGGAACGCTGAGATTGTCGAAGAACGGCGCCTGATCGGCAACATCCGAGATCGCGTAACTGTCTGATCGGACGACCTCTTTCGCGAAACGGCCGAGCGTGAACACGGCCTCGTTCGTGAGCCGCGGCGATGCGATCACGCCGACGTTCTTGCCGTAGTCGGAAAATTTCGCGGCGATATGGGCGACCGCGTCGTCCCACGTTGCCGGAATCAGCTTCCCACCTTTCTTGTAGCGGATCAGAGGCGTCTTGATGCGGTCTTCCGAGCAAACGAAATCGTGCGCGAACCGCGCCTTGACATCGAGGAACTCGCCGTTCAGGCCGTTGACGTAACGATCGCGGGCAACGACGCGGTGGACCTTGCCGCCGCGCGTGCCGATCGAGATCTGCATTCCGTCGGAACCGTACGGATCGGTCGAGACGGTTTGATCGAGTTCCCACGGACGCGTTTCGTGACGGTATGTGCCGTCGAGCAGCGTTCCGGTCGGACAAACCTCGATGCAGTTTCCGCATTGCGAGCAGTTGAGCCAACCGCCGTAAGTGCCGATCACGGTGTTCGCGCCGCGGTTTCCCGCCTCGATCGCATCCTCACCCATCCATTCGTGGCAAACGCGGGTGCAGCGCTTGCAGACGATGCAGCGCTGCGGATCGTTCGCGACGATCGGCGACAGATATTTTTCGGGTTGGGCGTTCTTCTTTTCGGAAAAACGCTCCTCGACGTCACCCCAGTCGAAGATAACCTCCTGGAGCTCGCATTCGCCGCCGCGGTCGCAGACCGGGCAGTCGAGCGGATGGTTCGCGAGCAGGAATTCGCCCATCGAACGCTGCGCCTTTTCGATCTCCTCGCTCTCGGTGGTGACGACCATCCCGTCGGTGCACGAGATCGTGCACGAGGTCTGGAGTTTCGGCATCTTGTCGATGCGGACAAGGCACATCCGGCACGAGGCTTGGACTTCGAGGTCGCCGTAGTAACAGAATGACGGGATCCCGTAACCGTTTTCGTGACAAACGTCGATCAGCCGCCGGCCCTTTTCGACCTCGTACTCGTTGCCGTTTATCGTGACTTTGATTAGTTCTGCTGACATTTTCAACTATTGCCTACGCGTCTGATTTTTCGGTTTCTTTCTTCGGTGCCGACGCCTTCTTGCTCTTCGGACGGCTCTTGCCGTACGAACCCGCAAAGATCTTCCCGCGTCTGCTTCTCTTATCGCCTTTTCCCATAAAACCCCCAGATCTTTTTGGATTTCCGATTTTGGATTTTGGATTGAGCCTCGAGAGGTCGCAGTTCAATTCGAAAATCGAACACCCAAAATCTAAAATCGATCGATCCACTTCTTGAAATCGTCGGGAAATCGCTTGATCGCGCTCTGGATCGGCCAGGCGGCCGCGTCACCCAGCGGGCAGAACGATTTTCCTTCGATGTTGTCACAGATATCGAGCAGCAACTGCGCGTCCTCGGGACGGCCCTCGCCGGCCGATATCCGGTTGAATATCTTCACCAGCCAATCCGTGCCTTCGCGGCAGGGCGTGCACCAACCGCAGGACTCGTGACGGTAGAACTCGGTCAGGTTCTTGGTCGATTCCATAATGTCGACCGTTTCGTCCATGACCATCATCCCGCCCGTGCCGAGCATCGATCCGGCTTCGACAAGCCCTTCGTAATCAAGAGTTACCTTCTTTCCGATGATCTGGTCGGCGTTCATGATGTAAACGCTCGAACCGCCGGGGATCACGGCCTTGAGCTTCTTGTCGTCGCGGAGCATGCCGCCGCAGTCTTCCATAATGAACTTCTCCATATCTGCATAGCCCATCGGAAGTTCATATACGCCCGGTCTCTTGACGTGGCCGCTTATCGACCAGAGTTTCGTGCCGCCCGATTTCTCGGTGCCGAGATCGCGCCACGTGGTTCCGCCCATCTCGATGATCTGCGGGACGGACGTGAACGTCTCGACATTGTTGACGACGGTCGGGCTCGCGTACAACCCCTCGACCGCCGGGAACGGCGGCTTCATGCGCGGGTGGCCGCGAAAGCCTTCGAGCGACGACAGCAACGCGGTTTCCTCGCCGCAGATGTAGGCTCCGGCGCCCGTGTGCGTATGGATGTTCATCGAAAAACCGGAGCCGAAGATATTGTCGCCGAGGATCCCGGCGGCGCGCGCTTCTTCAAGCGCCGCATCGACGATATGGATCAGGTAATTGTACTCGCCGCGAAAGTAGATGTATCCGGTCGAGGCCCCGAGCGCGAAACCGGCGATGATCATCCCTTCGATGACCGCGTGCGGGTCGCGCTCGAGCAGATAACGGTCCTTGAACGAACCGGGCTCGGATTCGTCGGCGTTGCAAACTACGTATTTCGGCTTAGGCGACTGTCGCGGGACGAACGACCACTTCATTCCGGTCGGGAAGCCGGCACCGCCGCGACCGCGGAGCGCCGAAGCCTTGACCTCGTTGATGATGTCGTCCTGCGACATTCCCATCGCCTTCTTGAGCGATTTGTAGCCGCCGGTCTCCTCGTACACCTTCAACGTGTGCCCGTCCTTGACGTGCATACGCTTCAGCTGCAATGGTTCACATCCGATCGCTTTTATTTCCATAGCAAAATGTCCGGGCAATCACGCTCCGAATTCTTCGTCTTTACTTCGTTTTCGTTTCGGTACAGCAACGGTTCTCGGGCAACACCGTCGGAAGGTACTTGACCTTCAGATACATCACCGCCTGAACGTTCGGTTCGAGCCCGGCCTGATTGATCGTCAGATCGAAGTCCTTGCCGTCGAAACCGTCATAGTAGGATGTCGATGCCTTTGCCTTCTGCACCACGCGGCGATAGCCTTGCGTGTTGCCCGATTCATAGGCCGTGTAATCCTGATATAGCTCGTCGGGCGAATACGAATTGAACTTCTCGTTGACGACACCGACCGGTTTCATAGAGATCCCGAGGCCCGCGTACATCTGTTCCTTGGCCTTGATGATCTTCGTCGCCTCGACCATCATGCGCTGCTTGATGCCGGCAAAATCGTTGACCACGAAATCGATCTTGATCAGGTCATAGATGCCGGAGGCGTTCGCGAGATTCGTGATCTGCCGCAGCTGACCGCGGTCCTTGAAACGGATCATCAGATTCTTCGCGGTCTTGTAGCCCTTCAGCTTCTCGGTCGCGACCTTGCCCGCGGCGTCGAACTCATAAAACGGCGCCTGATTGATGAAATCGACGAACGTCTCGCTGATCCCGATCGTCGCGAGCTTCGTACGCAAACCGTCGATCCGCGTATCGACCGACTGCTCGCTGGCCAGGCTCGTCTGCCCGTCGCCCTGCACGCCGAAAGACGCGACATACTCGTCGGCCTTGACGTTCATCAATACCGTCGCCTCGAGATAGTAGATCTCGGTCACGTCCTTGGTGGTTTCGATCCCGGCCAGTTCGCCGGTCGCGAGCGAAGGCCGCCGTTCGGTATTTCCGTACGTCGATGCGTTCGTTCTTTCCTGTCCGAACGAAAACGAATTGACAAAGAACAAAATTACAAAAATCCAAAAAGTTTTTTTCATAGCTCACCTCACAGAAAATAAGTACAAATCCCGCCGAGGAGAGCGTTGACGCGAATCTTGCCGGCCCTTGGCCGGCGTTTTCAAAAAAAAGATCAGAGCGCTTCCGAAACCTTCAGCGTGTCCGTATGCTGAACGAAACGGACGATCTTTCCGTCGGCGACGGTCCAGACGTGGGCGAACGGAACTGACATCGCGCGGCCGGTGGCGCGGTACTTTCCACTGTATCGGCCGATCGTCACGACGGTGTCGCCCTCGGCAACGAACCTTTCGGGAACCGCCGCATAGCCTTCCCATTCCGTTGCGAGTTTCACGAATACGTTTTCCGCGATGGACTGCGCGCCGACGTACGTGCCGCCGTACGGAAATCCTTCGGCCTCGGTCCATTCGATGTTGTCGGCGAACGACGCGAACAGCGCGGGAGCGTTGCCGGCGGCGAAAGCTTCGTAGAGTCCCTTAACGATCTCGGGGTTCGTCACTGCTTACTCCAAAGAATCGAGGATCTTATCGACCTTTTCGATCGTCAGATCCTCGTGGTAATCAAATCCGATTTGCATCATCGGCGCCGTGCCGCAACTTCCGAGACATTCGACCAGCGTCACCGTGTACTTGCCGTCTTCGGTCGATTCTCCCGGCCTGATGCCGAGCTTGCCGCAGATATGGTTCGTGATGTCGGGCTCGCCCATTATCTTGCAAGACAGCGTCTTGCAGATCTGGATGTGGTGCCGGCCGACGGGGCGCAGGTTGAACATCGAATAGAACGTCGCCGTTTCCCAAATGTCCGAAACCTCGAGCCCGAGGAATTTCGCCAGAAAATTGACGCCGGGGTTGTCGATCCATCCGCGTTCGCGCTGGACGACGAAGAGCAGTGGGATCAGCGCCGACCGGCTCCGGCCCTCCGGATACTTCGCCAGATGCGATTCCATTTCGGCGACGACCGCCGGAGAGAACTCCGCTACCTCGTCGGTGTAATTGATCTTGTTCGTATAGTCAGTTGCTACTGATGCCATATCTTATTGGGCCGTCCGCAGACGGCTGATCAGCTAATGAACGCTCTGTTCGGTGCGTCTTTCGAGCGCGTCGATCCGGCGGCCGTTGTCCGCCACTTCGAGCGCGATCGAGTCTGTCTTTTCTTCCAGTCGTCGGAGCGACTGTGCCTGTTCGGCCTGGACCGAACGGATGTCGGCGATGTCGGCCCGGATCTCGACGATGTCGGCCTTGATCTCGACGATGTCGGCCTTGATCACGTCCAGTTCTTCGCGTATCGCGTTGACGCCGATCACCAAATTGTTGAGGATTTTGAAGATCTGTTTTTCCTGATTCTCCGTCATGAGATTTTCTCCGTATATCTTAGTTTTTGAGTATTGAGTCAATAGCCCCTGTTTATTTCCCCGTTTTCGTTCCCGTCAACGATCGATCTCCCCCAGAACGATGTCCAGCGATCCGATGATCGCGACGACGTCGGCGACCATCTCGCCCTCGCTCATCGCCGGCAGCGCCTGCAGATTGACGAAACTCGGACCGCGGAAATGCACGCGCTCCGGCTTCGGGCCGCCGTTCGACTTCATATAAACCCCGAGTTCGCCCTTCGACGCCTCGATCGCGTGATAGACCTCGCCCGGAGGGACGTTGAACCCTTCGGCGACGATCAGAAAATGATGGATCAGCGAGTCCATATGCTTGCGCATGTCGTCGCGGTCCGGAAGCACGATCTTCGGCGCGTCGGCCTTGACCGGGCCCGGCTTCAAACGATCGAGCGCTTGCCGCACGATCTTGTGCGATTCATAGCATTCGCGCATCCGGACCTTGAACCGCGCCCAAACGTCGCAGTCTTCCTCGACGCAAACACTGAAATCGTATGTTTCGTAGCCCGTGTACGGATTGTCGCGCCGCAGATCGACATCGACGCCGCTGCCTCGGAGGCAGGGGCCGGTCAGCCCCAAATCGATCGCGTCCTCGCCCGAGATGATCCCGATGCCCTGCGTCCGAGACTGCCAAATGGTGTTGCCCGTGACCAGCGTCTCGAACGTGTTCATCGCGTCGAGGAAATTGTCGAGGAACTGCCGGACGCGGTTCTCGAAACCCGCCGGCAGGTCCATCATCAGCCCGCCGATGCGGAAATAGCTCGGCGTCAGGCGTCCGCCGGATACCGATTCGATGATGTTCAGGATTTTCTCGCGTTCCTTGAAGCAGAAGAAGAAGACGCTCATCGCGCCGATGTCGAGACAGTGCGTTCCGAGCCAGACCATGTGCGACGCGATCCGCTGCAGTTCGCACATCAGGACGCGGATCGTCTGCGCACGCTCGGGAATCTCGAGCTGAAGAAGCTTCTCGGCGGCCATCACGTACGCGAGGTTGTTGCCGAGCGGATTCAGATAGTCCATCCGGTCGGTGATGACGATGCCTTGTTGATACTTCTTGTATTCGAAAAGCTTTTCCATCCCGGTATGTAGGTAGCCGATGTCCGGGATGGCCTTCACGATCAACTCGCCGTCAAGCCTGAGATCGAGCCGCAGGACGCCGTGGGTCGACGGGTGCTGCGGCCCCATCGAGAGCGTCATTTGCGACTCAAGTGTCTGGTCGAGAACTTCGACGTCGTCAAATACAGTTTCCAAAGCCATAATGGTCTCAAATCCGAAATCCGCGGCGGTCCGCGGTCCGAAATCCCAAATCACAAATCAAGTCAGAGAGTAGGGCTCATAACCCCTCAGCGGATAGTCCTTGCGCAGCGCGTGGCCGTCGAAATCCGACGGCAAAAGGATACGCCGCAGGTCCGGATGATCGTCGAAGATCACGCCGACGAGGTCGTACGTCTCGCGTTCGTGCCAATTCGCCGTGCGCCAAACGCCGGAGACCGTGCTGACGTGCGGATCGTCTTCGCTCAGGTGAACCTTGAGCCGGAGGCGGCCGTGGTGTTTCGTAGAGAAAAGATGGTAGTTGACCTCGAATCGCGGATCTTCCTCGGGCCCTCGGTCGGAACCGCAGAGATCGGCGAGCATGTCGTAACCGTGATTCGACTTCAGCGATCGGCAAACATCGACGATCGACTCGCGCGGGACCGTGATCGTGACCTCGCCCAGCGCGTCCTTGACGTCCGCGACCCAAGCGGCGTTCTCGGATCTAAGTGTTTCGACTATTTCCATTGTTGTTGAATCTCTTCGTTCGAACGGCGGTCTAGGACGAGCGTCTCCGTTCGTGGCGCGACGGGACCGAGTAGGGCCGCGCTGCGCGGTTCTGGGCTACCTCGGCTTCGAGCTCGCGCTCGAGCGCGGTGCCTTCGGTGACGGGTAGCGTTCCGGGAACGATCGACTTGCGCGATTCTTCCTCGAATGTATCGCGGCGGTCCTTTACCGAATCGTTCATGATCTTCTCTTGAAGCATCGTGATCGCGTGCACGAGCATTTCGGGACGCGGCGGACAGCCGGGGATGTAGATATCGACCGGGACGATCTTGTCGACGCCCTGAACGATCGCGTAATTGTCGAAAACCCCGCCCGAGGTCGCGCAGGCGCCCATCGAGATGACCCATTTCGGTTCCGGCATCTGATCGTAGATCCGCCGCAGAACCGGAGCCATCTTACGCGAAACGCGGCCCGAGACGATCATCACGTCGGCCTGCCGCGGACTTGCCCGAAAGGTCTCCGCGCCGAAACGGGAAATGTCGTTGCGCGACGCCGCCGTATTCATCATCTCGATCGCGCAACAGGCGAGACCGAATGTCGCCGGCCAGATCGATGACTTCCGTGCCCAGTTGATGACCGCGTCAAGCTTGACCGTCACAACGTCGGGAAGCGATTCCCAGATATTGTTTTCTAAACCCATGATTCAATTTCGGATTTCGGATTGCGGATTTGGGATTTCGAGTCGGCTGGGCAGAAATCCCAAATCCCAAATCCCAAATCCCAAATCGTTATGCTGCTTTCTTAAGTTCCGCGCGTTCGGCCTTTTTGGCTGCGACCATCGCTTTCGCCTCGGCGCGGGCCTCGGCCCGGGCCTGCATTCCCCAATCGAACGTGCCTTTCTTCCAGACGTAGATGTACCCGACGATCAGCGTTCCGATAAAGATCATGATCTCGATGAACGCGATCGTGCCGAACGCGATTCCGCTGATCTTCTGCTGCGCGAGCAATTCCTTGAACGCGACCGCGAACGGGACCATGAACAGGACTTCTATATCGAACAACAGGAAGATGACGGCGACGGTGTAGAACTTGATCGAGAAGCGTTCGCGGGCGGAGCCGACCGGATCCTTGCCGCATTCGTACGGCATCAGCTTTGTCACCGTGCGTTTGCGCGGTCCGATCAGCTGCGTCACGAGGATCTGGCTAACGGCGAAACCCGCCGCGATCAGGAACATCACCCCGATCGGCGCGTAGTCCATAATGTTGAAATTGCTCATCGAAACCTTCTAATTTCCGAATTTAAGACTGCAAAAAAAATCGAGAAATTGTAAGCTGCAAACTTGAGAATTATTCCACAAATCAAATCGTAAGTTAAGCCGCTAAGGGTGTCAAGGCAAAGAACTTTTCGCTTTGCGGGCGCCGTGTCAAAGCGGTTTCGGGCAATGATTCGGCGGGAATATTTTCGTTGACCGCTTTTTGGGCCGTATGCTACTTTTGAAATGGCGAATTCCGCCGCGAAATCTGCTTCACACCGCGTTTCGATCAACTTTGTGATTACTGGATTCAATACAGATATTGAGCATAACGGCGTCGTCTATCACGTACAGACCGAGGACAAAGGTCTGGACTCGCCGCTCATTCTGTCGTTGGTCTATGACCGAGGCACGATCCTCGCCAGCAAGCGTTCGCCGTACACGGATCTGATCGACGCCGGTTTTGACGAGAAGATCCTCGCCGAGCGTCTTCAGAAGCAGCACAAGCTGATCTGCGCCGCGGTGCGCGCCGGCCGCATCGAGGATCTGAAAAGAATGACGGCGAAAGAGTCGGCTATGAAGCGCGCGCCGGCCGGCGCTGTTCCGCCCGTCGCGGTCCGGGTTGCAACGCCGGTTCCGTCGAACGCGGCCCCGCGTTCGGAAGAGCTTCGGACGCCCGCGACGCCGGTCGTCACCACCGCTCCGCAACCGGTTCCGCGGCCGAATCCGCCGTTGCCCAAGCCGCCGCCGGTTGCGCGCCCTGCGATCGTGCCGATACCGCAACCGCAGGACGAACTAGTCTGGGACCTGCCGATGAAGATCATCGAGGACGATCTCGTGATCGAACCCGACGCGATCGTCGAGGACGCGGTCGGCGATACGATCGTGCTGGACGATGCGATCAAGTTCATCCAGCCGATCCCCAGTTTCGAGGGCCAGCTCGAGATCGATTTCGTCACCAAGACATCGTTCCGTGCCGGCGAACGCAAGACGCTGCAGATCTGCGTTCATCGCGGCGATCCTTCGAAGCGCATCGTCGGTGCGCAGATCGTTGTCAAGGTTCTCGGGTCGAGCTTCCGGCCCCTGATCTTTCACGCGAAGACCGACGCGACGGGCGTAGCCGTCGTCCATCTTCAGCTGCCGCAATTCCGTTCGGGCCGCGCCGCGCTCCTTGTCCGCGCGATCGACAAGGGCGAGGAGGCCGAACTTCGCCAGATCGTCCGCCAAAGCTGAGATCAACCGAGATTGCACTGGAGAAATTTGCCCGCGAATCCTCGTGAATTAGAGCGAATAAGGCAATTTTTCGGGATCGAATTTCTGAAATCTCATTCTGCGGATTTTCCAAGTTATTGACATTGTTGATGTTATCGGAAACAGACCGTCAATCGCGGATTCGCGAAGATCGGCGGAGATTCGCGGGCTGATTCCTATCGCTCAATTTGGGATCGATCAAAACAGAACGTCCTTCGAGCGTACACGCCGGATAACCGTAATTGCAGGTCTTCCAGTTTTCGTTTTCGCGACATCAGCCTATTTCGGGCCGAATTGTTTCGTTTGATCGATCTGGGATAAAATCACATCGATGAAGATCATGGTCAACGGCGAGACGCGCGAACTCGAACGCGAGGTCTCGCTCGCCGAAATGCTCAAAATTCTGCACCTTCCGACCGACCGCGTCGCCGTTGAACTCAACCTCGGCGTCGTTCGCAGGAAAGATTGGGACGATGTAACGGTTACCGATTCGGACCGCATCGAGATAGTCCATTTCGTCGGCGGAGGATGAGGCGATTTTGGATTGCGGATTTTGGATTTTGGATTCGGAAGATTCAAAGTGCTAATTTTCGCGCAGGCGTAACCTGTTGAAATAGGACGAAAGAATTGCCGAGCCGGCTGGCCGAATGCGTTCAATGCAATAGGGCGGTCGCCAATCCCAAATCCAAAATCCAAAATATCCAAAATCTAAAATCCCAAATCCCAAATCGAACCCCTCTCCGCTGACAAGCCCGTCCGTTTATTGTAAATTCAAGATATGGCTGATGAATTCGTATTGGCGGGGAAGACGTTTGCCTCGCGGCTTATCATTGGAACCGGAAAGTACCGCAGTTTCAACGAGATGCAGGCGGCACACCGGGCGTCGGGGGCGGAAATGGTGACGGTCGCCGTGAACCGCGTGCCGCTCGACAGGAAGACGGAGTCGTTTCTCGACTACCTCGATCCGGCAATGCAGATCCTGCCCAACACGGCCGGGTGCTACGATGCCGATCACGCGATCCGTACCGCCCGGCTGGCGCGCGAGGCGCTCGGGACCGATTGGATAAAACTCGAGGTCATAGGCGATCCGGTGACGCTGCTTCCGGACAACGAACAGACGCTCGACGCGGCGCGGATCCTCATCAAGGAAGGGTTTATTGTGCTGCCGTATTTCTCGGACGACCTGATAATGGCGAAAAAACTGCTCGACGCCGGATGCCCGGCGGTGATGCCGCTGGCCGCGCCGATCGGTTCCGGAATGGGAGTACAGAACCCGTCGAACCTTCGGATAATGCGCGAACAGCTTCCGGACGCGACGATCATCGTCGATGCCGGCGTCGGCGTCCCGTCGGATGCGGCGGTCGCGATGGAGCTCGGCGCCGACGCGATCCTGATGAACACCGCGATCGCAGAGGCGCGCGATTCCGAAAAGATGGCTGCGGCGATGAACCTGGCCGTCAGGGCCGGAAGAATGGCATATCTGTCGGGCCGGATGCCGAAGCGCCTTTACGCGTCGGCGTCGAGCCCGATCGAGGGAGCGATCAAATGAGGGGAGTGAAGCTGTTTATCGTTTTGGCCGCGGCGGCCGCGGCTTTTGCGGCGTGTCAGGCGAAGGAGCCGGCAGGCCAGCCGCGCGTCGGCATCTCGCTGGCGGAAAGCAAGACGTATGAGGCGACGATGTATCGTCAGAACTGCGCGATCTGTCACGGGGTCGAGGGTTACGGAAAGGAACTTCAGGGCCGCCAGATCCCTTCGCTGCGGACGGGCGACATCGCGGGCAAGACCGAGGAGCAGATCTACGAACAGATCGCGACCGGGAAACCGCCAATGCCGTCGTTCAAGTACCAGATGACCGAGGATGAAATGCGAAAGCTTGCGAAGTTCATCTACAAGGATCTGCAGGGGAGACAATAATCAGGACAAAACGCGCCGCTCGATCGAGGCCGGCGCCTCGGCGCCCGGCATTCCTTAATTTGAGTTTCCCGCACGGGTTCGGAGATTCTCCGAACCATTCCGAAGGTGGCAGATGAAGATACTTGTCTCCGGAGCGACTGGTCTGGTCGCGAAAAAGCTGATCCCGGTTCTCGAATCGAAAGGGCACACGATCGTGAGACTCGTGCGCGGAAAGCCCGCCGCTGACGGCGAGGTCCGGTGGGATTCCGAAGCCGGCTTTTCGACCGACGAGGCGGCAAAGCTCGAGGGCTTCGACGCCGTGATCCATCTCGCCGGCGACAACGTCGCGAGCGAGAACTGGTCGGCTGACAAGAAGCGGCGGATACGCGAAAGCCGGGTCAAAGGCACGCGCCTGCTCATCGACGCTCTGGCGGAATGCAGCTCAAAACCGGGGATTGTCATCTCCGCATCGGCGATCGGGTTCTACGGCAACCGCGGCGACGAGTTGCTGACCGAAGAATCTAAGGTAGGGACAGGCTTCTTCCCCGAAATTTGTTCCGAATGGGAATCAGAGGCGATGCGCGCCTCGTCGTTCGCGCGCGTCGTGGCGTTGCGCATCGGGATCGTCCTTGCTTCCGAAGGCGGCGCGCTTGAGAAGATGCTGACGCCTTTTAAGTTGGGTGTCGGCGGGGTTCTCGGCTCAGGCAAGCAATGGATGCCGTGGATCGCGATCGAGGATCTCGTCGGACTGATAGTGTTCGCGCTCGAGAACGAGGCCGTGAACGGACCGATGAACGCCACCGCTCCGAATCCGGTGACGAACGCCGAGTTCACCAAGACGCTCGGCAAGGTCATTAATCGGCCGACGTTCTTTTCGGTTCCCGAATTCGCGATCCGCCTGATGTTTGGCGAGATGGGCACGACGCTGCTCCTCGAAGGAAACCGCGTGATACCGAAGAAGGCCGTCGAAGCCGGGTTCGTTTTCCGCTTCGAGGACCTTGAAAGCGCGATGCGCCAGGCCCTGAGCCGCTGACGGCGTCAGCGGGCCGCGCGCCGGCGAAGTCCTGCCGCATTGCGATTTATCCACAATTCCGCCTCATCGAAATAGAAAAACTCCCGTTCGTGTTTCAGAAATTCGGGCGGATGCACGTTCCGCCGGCCGTTCACCGTCCGGACCGGATAGACGATGTGAAGCATCTCGTGGAACATCACGTATTCGACCACGAATTTCGGCACATCGGCCGAGTCGAGCGAACGGCTGATGACGATGGTTCCGTGCGTCGCGTCGTGATGGCCGAGCGTCCTGTAGGTCTTTCGGGCCGACCAGGAGAGGATCGGCTTCGGGATCTTGTTCGCGAAATAGACCTGATTCACCTTTTCGAAAACGGCTTCGAGATCGTAAACCGACCCGCGCGCCCCGCTGATGAACTTTTTGCCCCTCGTTCGTTTGCTGTGGCGCGCCTTTTCAACCATCTCGCGCGAACGGGAGTACTCGCCGTAGATCCGCTTCGCCTCGGCCGGGATGCGGTTTCCCAGGAGTTTCGAAACGAGTATGTACGCCAGCGCCTTGTGGGCATTGAGCGGCATGTCGCGGCAAAGGTTGCCGACCCTGACGATGACGATGCCCTCGCGGATCCTGATCGTGTGGTTGATGCCGATGTACGGGTAGAACTCGACCCGGATCTCGGGCTGCGCGTGTCGCTTCCGGTCGAGGACCGCGAACGCTTCGACATAGAATGGCCTTATATCCGAAACTGTAACCATCATTTTGATCGGGTCATCTAGATTTAGCGGTCCGGCTCCCGCAAGTCAAGGCGGATCTTTTGACTGGAGCGCAACCGTCCCGGTTGCAATGAGCGCGAAGCGCGAACCAACGATTGCGCGCAAAAGTCGCGATTGAACGGCAGGGCCGGAGCCCGGGATCATCGTTCCTCAGTCCGTTTTGGCGCTTTAGCGAAAAACATCGTTTAACTAATAATTCTTGACACCTTTGGCGCGTAAATGGTATCTGTTTTATAGCGCAGTCGCTAGGAGTCTTCGGCGACGGCGCGACTGAAAAATCGCTCACAGAGTCTGATGGCTGTCCGCGGAAGCAACATTGAGTTCGAGAAAACCCTGAATTTTCCCGATACGCGCGGGCAGGCGGTCCTTTCGGCGATCATCGGCGAACATCTCATCACAGGCGAACCGGTCGGCTCAAAGACAATCGCCGAAAGATTCGTCGCAACTTACGGGCTCAGTTCCGCCACGATCCGAAACGTGATGGGCGAACTTGAGGAACGGGGACTCGTGGAACAACCCCACACATCGGCCGGACGTGTGCCGACCGACAAAGGATATCGGTTCTACGTTGACAATCTGCTCGGCATCCTGCGGCTTTCCGATGAAGATCTTCGTTTCATCGGCGAACAGTTCGGATCGCTCGAGGACGAGTTCAGCGAAACCCCCGATCGTCTGATGGAACGCACCTCGCACCTCCTTTCGGCTCTTTCAAATAACATCGGAATTGTTGTGTCGCCGTCGTTCGCTCAGGACCGGCTGCAGCATATCGAGTTCGTCAACCTGTCCGATCGGCGGATCCTCGTCGTCCTGGTCTCGGCGCCGAACATCGTTCACAACAAGATCATCCGCCTTCGCGAATCGTTCCCCCAGGACGAGCTCGACCGCACCGCGCGTTATCTCAACGCCGAGTTCGGCGGGAGAAGCCTGGCCGAGATCAGGGTCGAAATACTCCGGCTGATGCACGAGGAAAAGAGCCTCTTTGACAAAATGCTCCAAACCGCGATCATCCTTTGCTCCCAGAGCATCGAGAACGAGGATGAAGATCTCGGCGAGGTCTATGTCGACGGCACGTCGAACATTCTGACCAAACGGGACTTCGCGGATATGGACCGGCTCCGCGAACTTCTTCGGACGATCGAGGAAAAATCCCGTTTGATGCGCATCCTTAATCAATGCGTCGACCGGGAATCGACGGCCAAGGGCGGCGTGCAGGTCATTATCGGAAGCGAGAATGCCTCATCGACGCTCAGCGACTGCACTTTGATAACCGCACCGTACAGGATCGGAGACGGCTCAGCCATCGGAACGCTGAGCGTCCTTGGTCCAACGCGGATCGAATACGCCAGGATCATCTCGATCGTCGGCTACGTCGCCCGCATCCTTGAAAAGCATATGGTAAAGGAAGTTTCAGGCAACTGATACGACCTTCCCGACCAAACAAACCACATACAAATGGATCCAAATCAAGATCTGGAAAACAAGGACAACTCCGCTGTCGAGATCGAAGACGACGGCGCGGTCTCGATCGAGGATTTCATCCGGCAGCTCGAGGCCCGCGAAAAGGACCTTCATATCTCTCCGGGGCTTTCGATCGAGGTCGGTGACGCCGATTTCGACGATACGAATCCGCCTGATTTCACAAGATCGGACTTCGATCTGCCGACACCGCGGATACTTGAGCCGCTGATCCCGGTCAATCTCACACCGAACAACAAGACGTTCTCGGATCTTGAGGACGAGATCGCCGAACTGCGCGCGAAACTCGACAAATCTGACGCCGATAGATCCGAAATGGCCGCGACGATCCGTCGCCGCCAGTTCGATTTCGACAATTACCGGAAGCGGACGGAACGCGAACGGTCGGAGACGTTTCTCAATCAGCTCGCAAATCTGGCCGGCCAGATGCTGCCGGTGATCGACAACCTCGATCGCGCTCTCCATTTCGCCGAGCGGCATTCTGAGGGAAAGTCGATCGACTTTCACGAGTTCTACCGCGGGATCGTCCTCGTCAGCCAACAGCTCAACGAGGTCCTCGCGGAAATGGGCGTCACGCCGATCCTTGCGGTCGGCGAGCCGTTCGATCCGAACTTTCACGAGGCGGTCGCCGCCGAACAGCGTTCGGATGTAGCGCCGAACACGGTCACTTCCGAGCTCCTTCGCGGCTACCGCGTCGGGGACAAAGTGATACGCGCGGCAATGGTCCGTGTCGCGGTCGCACCGCGCCACGAGCAATCCGCGGTTCCTTCGGCTGATCCGGATTCATCCGGTGAAAATAACTAGACCTACAGGCTTTGTCCGCGGATTTCACGCGTCCCGGATGACCACCCCAAACACGTATGAGCAAAGTAATCGGTATTGACCTTGGAACAACGAACTGCTGCGTCTCTGTCCTCGAAGGCGGAACTGTGCAGATCATTCCGAACAAGGAAGGCGGGCGGACCACGCCGTCGGTCGTTGGGTTCACCGACAAAGGCGAACGCCTCGTCGGACAGATCGCGAAGCGCCAGGCCGTGACGAATCCGACGAACACGCTTTCGGCCGTGAAGCGGCTGATCGGGCGCAAGTTCGATTCGCTTGAGGTTCAGAAGATGCGCGAAACGGTTCCGTTCGAGATCGTCGAGGCGCCGAACGGCGACGCGCACATTCGCGTCCTCGATCGCGATTATTCGCCGCCCGAGATCTCGGCCATCGTTCTCCAAAGGTTGAAACTGTCCGCGGAAGAGTTCCTCGGGGACAAGATCACGGAGGCGATCATCACCGTTCCGGCCTATTTCGACGATATGCAGCGCCAGGCGACGCGTGACGCCGGCAAGATCGCAGGGCTCGAGATCGAGCGCATCATCAACGAGCCGACGGCCGCGGCGCTGGCATACGGCTTCGGCAAGAACAAGAACGAAAAGGTCGCGGTCTACGACCTTGGCGGCGGCACGTTCGACATCACGATCCTCGAGATCAACGACGGCGTTTTCGAGGTCCTTTCGACGTCCGGCAACACGTTCCTCGGCGGCGAGGATTTCGACCAGCGCATCATAAACTGGCTCGTCGACACCTTCCGGCAAGAACATCACATCAACCTGCGCGACGACCGGCTGGCTTTGCAGCGGTTGAAAGAAGCGGCCGAACGTGCGAAATGCGAACTCTCAAGCGTTCTCGAGACGACGGTCAACCTGCCGTTCATCGCTGCCGACGCGACCGGACCGAAACACATCAACACCGTGCTGACGCGCGTACAGTTCGAGGACCTCGTTCGCGACCTCGTGGAATCGTCGGTCGAACCGTGCCAGAAAGCGCTTTGGGACGCTAAGCTCAAACCGACCGACATCGACAAGGTGATCCTGGTCGGCGGTCAGACACGTTCGCCGATCATCGGTCAGACCGTGGCCGAGGTCTTCGGCAAGGAAGCTTCGGCCGAGATCAATCCCGACGAGGTCGTGTCGATGGGCGCCGCGATCCAGGGCGGCGTGATGACGGGCGACGTCAAGGATATCGTGCTGCTGGACGTGCTCCCGCTCTCGCTCGGTCTTGAGACGCGCGGCGGACTGTTCGTCAAGCTGATCTCGAAGAACTCGACGATCCCGCTCAAGAATACGATGACCTTCACGACCGTCGTCGACAACCAGCAATCGGTCGAGATCCATATCCTGCAGGGCGAACGCGAGATCGCCTCCGGCAACCGCAGCCTCGGAAAATTCGAACTCGTCGGAATTCCGCCGTCGCCGCGCGGAGTGCCGCAGATCGACGTCTCGTTCGAGATCGACGCCAACGGCATCGTCAACGTCTCGGCGAAGGACAAGATGACCGGCCTCGAGCAGGCGATGCAGATCACGCCGTCGTCCGGACTTTCGCCGGACGAGATAGACAAACTGATCATGGAAGCCGAGACCTCGGTCGAGAGGGACAAGGAGGCGAAGGGCCTGATCATGCAACGGAACCGGCTCGACTCGCTCGTGCGCAACACGCGGAAGGCGATGACCGAGTTCGGCAAGGGGCTCGATCTCGACCAGCAGAAATCGATCAACGGCATGTTGAACGAGGCCGAAGAGTTCGTCACGTCCGATGATCTGGTCCAGCTCGACGCCGCCACCAAAAAGGCCGAAGAGGCCGCCAACGCCCTGACCGAGGCGCTGATGGTAATGGCGTGATGCCTATTTGGGATTTTGGATTGCGGATTTTGGATTGGCCTTGAGTTTAGACTTCGGGCCCAATCCAAAACATCCGCAATCACCAATTCCAAATTCCAAATTCCATATCCCAAATCCCAATTCCCAAATCCACATCCCAAATCCAAAATCCAAAATCCAATATCCCCATTCCCAAATCACACATCCCAAATCCAAATCGCCTCCTCTTGCTTCTCTGAATCGCCGGGAGCACAATCTTCTTGGGAAAACTTTCCGCATTTTTGGGGGTTCCTGAGATGAAATTTCAATCCAAGATCACGACGATCGCCGGTGTGGCGGTCGTTTTGTTGTTTGCGGGCTATGCGATGGTGACGTCGCAAAGGGTCGGTTCGCAGATCCCGGCGCCGGTGGCGAGAACGCCGGAGAAACCCGACGCGGCCAAAAAGGAATACCGGGCGGCTGTGTTGCGACGCCTTGAGATGGGCGACCGGGTGACCGTTCCGGACGATCGGATCGGCCTTTTGGAAGGTGACGTCAAGCTGATCAACAAGGCAGACAAGGCGAAGCTGATGACCGAGTCGACGAAATCGACCAAGACTCTGACGGCGGACCTTCCGCCGGACATCGAGACGCTCGCCGAGCGCCTGACGGATCCCGCTCTGCGCGCCGGGCTCAAGCAGTACGCGCGGAACGCGACCGCCGACCAGCGCGCGAATTTCCTGTACGTCGGCGGCAAGGTCTATGTCGATGACGCCGGTGGCAAGGCCGTCCCGGCACCGACCGAAGACGCTGAGAAGAAATGCAACGAATCGTGCCAGACGATCACGAACATCCTCTGCAAAGAGGTCTGCAACTGGGATTGCCGCATCGTCAACGGAGAGAAGGTTTGCGAGAAAAGCTGCTCGACGATCTGCCCCGAGATCACGAACATCGTCTGCAAGAAGGTTTGCGATTAAGAACCCGATGCGGAACCCCGCACGAAGTGAGGGGGGCCAGCTCGCGGGAGCGAGCCTGCTTCGGCCATCGGGCCCGTTCGCCGAGACGCGATCGCTCCGCGATCGGGCCCC
>CAZARD010000023.1:29198-34474 GCA_964487505.1 uncultured Blastocatellaceae bacterium
TGCTTCGGCCATCGGGCCCGTTCGCCGAGACGCGATCGCTCCGCGATCGGGCCCCCTTACTGCGTGCGGGGTTCCGCATTGCTTGCTTCGGCGCTCGGGCCCGTTCGCCGGGATGCGATCGCTCCCGCGATCGGGACCCTTCCTGCGTGCGGGGTTCCGCATCTTTTGGTAAACTCTCAGGAAAGACACCTCAGGAGACTCACAAAATGATTGACGACTACGGTTTCGACGAGTTCGAAACCAACGAATTTCCTCTCGCTTATTTCATCACGATAAGAACTTACGGGACTTGGCTGCATGGCGACGAACGGACTTCGATCGACCGGCACGATGGTCGTAACGTCTATGGGACGCCGAGGGTCAAGCCGAATCTCAATCTCGAAGACGCAATGGAAAAGCGGCTCAAGCACAATCCGGTCGTCTTGAACCCACCGCAGAGAAAGGCTGCCGATTCGGCGATCCGCGGTCTTTGCAGCGATCGAAAATGGGACCTCAAGGCGCTAAACGTTCGAACGAACCACGCGCATTCGGTGGTAAGCGCGCAACTGAAGCCAGAGAGGATCGCGGACGCGATGAAGGCCCGAGCGACAAAGGAACTCCGGGAGAAAAAGTTGATCCCGCGTTCGAAAAAGATCTGGTCGAGAGGCCGCAGCCGGCGCCGTCTATGGAAGCCGCGTCACGTCGAAGGCGCGATCCGGTATGTGCTCTACTGTCAGGACAGCGAGTCGTTCGACGCGTGGATGCTCCGCAACGGCTACGGCCCGCGAACCGATGCGGAACCCCGCACGAAGTAAGGGGGCCAGCTCGCGGGAGCGAGCTTGCTTCGGCCATCGGGCCCGTTCGCCGAGATGCAATCGCTCCGCGATCGGGCCCCCTCACTGCGTGCGGGGTTCGGCATTGCTTGCTTCGGCTATCGGGCTTGTTCGCCGAGATGCGATCGCTCCCGCGATCGGGCCCCCTTACTTCGTGCGGGGTTCCGCATTGCTTGTCAAAACGGCACGCGATATCGCAAAATACCAAAAACGTCAGTTCATTCAGTTGGACTGACATTTTTGTTTGCGATTGGAATTAAGGAAAAGATGGCAAAGCGCGATTATTACGAAATCCTGGGCGTTTCGAAGAATGCCTCCGACAGCGAGATAAAGTCTGCATACCGCAAGCTCGCGGTGCAGCATCATCCCGACAAGAATCCGGGCAATCATGAGGCGGAAGACAAGTTCAAGGAAGCCGCCGAGGCCTATTCGGTCCTTTCCGATCCGACCAAGCGCGCGTCGTACGACCGTTTCGGCCACGCGGGAGCGAACGGGCAGGGATTCGGCGGATTCGAAGGACAGGGCTTTTCGAACATCGAGGACATCTTCGATCTGTTCGGATTCGGCGATATGTTCGGCGGCGGCCGCGGGCGCGGATCACGCACCTCGGCGCAGCGCGGGGCCGATCTTCGTTACGATATCGAGATCACGCTCGAGGACGCGGCCCACGGCAAGGATGAGAAGCTCCGCATCCCGCGGCTCGAGATGTGCGAGGACTGCGACGGCCGCGGCGCCGAGAAGGGGACCGAGCCCGAGGCCTGTATTGCCTGCGCGGGCAGCGGCCAGACCCGATATCAGCAGGGCTTCTTTTCGGTGATGCGTACCTGTGCCAATTGCGGCGGCAAGGGGCAGATCATCAAATCGCCGTGCCGCAAGTGCCGCGGAGCCGGGCGAGTCGAGAAGGAAAAAACGCTCGAGGTCAGGATCCCGGCGGGCGTCGAGACCGGATCGCGACTGCGCGTCGGCGGCGAGGGCGAGGCCGGCGTCAACGGCGGCCCGACCGGCGACCTTTACGTCGTCATCCACGTCAAGGAACACGATCTTTTCGAGCGCCAGGGAGCGAACCTCTACGCGTCGGCACCGATCTCGTTCGCGCAGGCCGCGCTCGGCGCCGAGATCACCGTGAAGACGCTCGACGGCGAAGAAACGCTCAAGATCCCGGCCGGGACGCAGACGGGTACGGTTTTTCGCATCAAAAGCCAGGGAATGCCCGTCCTCGGCGGCCGCGGCAAAGGCGATCTTTTCGTCGCAGCGACGCTCGTCACGCCGAAACATCTGACCAAAGAACAACGCAAGCTGCTCGAGCAACTCGCCGAGATCGAGGACACTGAGTTCCACGACGAGAGCTTCATGGACAAGGTCCGCAACATTTTCGGATAGAGCCACGCGGATTCCGTATGGCCGATTGTGAACGGCGACTTTTCCCTCAGAAAGTCAGCCCGCGAGCGACCGGCCTGTCTTCGCGATTCCGCCGACGAACCTTGCGTTCCGGCGTGGAATCCGCAATCGTCAGTTTGAACGGATTCATATCGGTCAGGCTGACCGATTCTTCATCCTCAACTCGCTTTCAATTTCACCAAACCGGCGTGGTTGCTTGCGTCCAAGATGTGGCACGCCGCTTGTATCACTCGGAGCGGACTGTGATCTCTCCGGAAGCGGCCCGAACGCATTCATGAAAATGAAACGAAACAATCTAATTGGGAACTGTCTGATCGTGATCAGCTTGTTCCTCCTGGTCGTCGGCGCTTCACCCGTCCTGTCAAAGGCGCTGGGGCATTCGATCTCGCGATTCCAGGGTTCGAGCAATATTGGCGGCGACGCCAAGGTTTCCGGAGCTGCTGATTTTTCGGCTCATTCATCCACGACGGCGGACGGCCAGACGAGATAGGCTAAGAACAACGTATGTCGCTTGAACAAATGATGAGAGACGTGATGGAAGAGACGCCGTTCCTTCCGCAGCCGAACCTGGCGCTGATGGTCAGCGCGCTGTCGGACGCGGAAGAGAAAGAGGTGCTCGGCTTCCTCGCGGAACGTCCGATCCATACGGTTATCATGACCGGTATGATCCGTGACAACGGTCTCGTCAGCGAACATAACCGCGGCACGTTCTACGGTTGCCGGAATTCGGAAGGGAGACTCGAAGGCGTTGCGCTGGTCGGTCACGCGACGCTCATCGAAGCCCGCACGCGGGCGGCGATCCGCGAACTCGCGCTGACCGCGCAGATCCACGATTCGCTCCATATGTTCATGGCCGAGCAGGAAACGGCCGAAACTTTCTGGAACAGCTATGCCGACGAGGGTCAGCCGATGCGCTTCGCCTGCCGCGAGCTTCTTTTTGAGCTCAAGCACGGGCTTGAGGACCATTCGGCTGTCCACGGACTGCGTCTCGCGACATCCGATGATCTGAACCTCGTGGCGCCGGTCCACGCGGCGATGGCCGAAGAAGAGAGCAAGGTCAACCCGCTCGAGGCCGATCGCGAAGGCTTCCTGGCGCGTTGCCTGCGCCGCATCGAACAGGGCCGCGTTTGGGTCGTCGTCCGCGAAGGCCAGTTGCTGTTCAAGGCCGACGTTCAGGCCGAAACGCCGGATATGATCTACCTCGAGGGCGTCTGGGCCGCTCCGTCCGAGCGCGGCACCGGCCTCGCCCGCAAATGTTTCACCAAACTCTGCTCGACGCTGCTTGCCCGCACCCGCTCGATTTGCGTCCTCGCGAACGAAGACAACGACCGCGCCCAGGCCTTCTACCGCATGTGTGGCTTCCGCAAGGTCGGCAACTACGACACCATCTTCCTCAGAAAGTGAGGCGATTTTGGATCTTCGATTTTGGATTTTGGATTGGAGGTTCGGTCAACGGCGCGAGGACTGGAGCGCAACCGTCCCGGTTGCATTCGCGCCCCCGGCGCGAACGGCGACGGCAGTCAAGCGCTTGACCCTTAATCAAAGCGGAACAGGGGCGCAAGGACTGGAGCGCAACCGTCCCGGCCGCAATTGGGCGCGAGGACTGGAGCGCAACCGTCCCGGCCGCAATGGGGCGTTAGGACCGGAGCGCAACCGTCCCGGTTGCATTCGCGCCCCCGGCGCGAACGGCGACGGCAATCAAGCGCTTATCCCCTCAATCGGAAACTCCCGTCCGATCCAGCCACGAAAACCGGAGCGCAACCGCCCCACCCGCAATTCGCCCCCCTGACGCGAAGATCCAACTCGACTCAGTTCCCATTCACAGTAAGGAAGAGCCCTGGGATTTTGGATTTTCGATTTTGGGGGTTCGGTCAACGGCGCAAGGACTGGAGCGCAACCGTCCCGGTTGCATTCGCGCCCCCGGGCGCGAACGGCGATGGCAATCAAACGCTTATCGCCTCAATCGGAAACTCCGGTCGTGATCCGCGTCAACACGATTCGTCGAAGTATGGAAATAACGACTGAAAACCGAAATACCCTGGAGAGTTTCTTCGACAATGGCCGAATTCGGCCACGCCGGTCGGAGATCTTCGATAACCCGCCGGCTCCGCCGTCGAACGCACCGGCGGTCCGTGACCGGATCGAGGGAACGATCCTCGGCCTGGCGATCGGCGATTCGCTCGGCAACACTTCTGAAGGCCGCCCCCCCCCCGCGCGCGCCGCGCCCGTCACGGTGAGATCGACGACTATCTGCCTCACCCCTACGCCGGGAACCGACGCGTCGGGCTCCCATCGGACGACACCCAGCTGGCGATCTGGACCCTCGAACAACTTCTCGACGACGAGGGCTTCGTTCCCGAAAATGTCGCGCGCAGCTTCACACGCCATCAGATCTACGGGATCGGCAAGACCGTTCGCGGGTTTCTGCGTGAGTACCACGCCGGGTCGAACTGGGATCAATGCGGTCCGGAATCTGCCGGATGCGCTGATGAGAATTGCCCCGATCATCGCGGCCCATCTCGTCGACAGCAGCGATCTCTTTGTGAGCGCCGCGTTGTGCGCGATGATCACCCACAACGACTCGGCATCGAACTCAAGTTGCGTCGCCTTCGTCAGGCTCCTTTGGGAACTGATCAACCGTGATTCGCCGCCGGACCGTGAATGGTGGCTCGACGAGTTCATCGCGACCGCTTCAAATCTCGAAACGGAAAGAACGTATTCGCCGAGGGGCGGTGAGTACTCTGACTTCTCGGGGACGTTGACCGAATACGTGTCGATGGTGATCGGAAACGCCGAACGCGCTGAAATGCCGGTCGTCGATGCCTGTGATTCGTGGCTTTCAGGCGCGTATCTGCTCGAAACGGTCCCGTCGGTGCTCTACATCCTGATGCGCCACGCCGACGACCCCGAAGAGGCGATCATCCGGGCGGTGAACGACACCTACGACAACGATTCGATCGGAGCCATCGTCGGCGCCGCCGTCGGAGCGCTGCACGGCCGAAGCGGACTGCCCGAAAGATGGATCAACGGACTCCTCGGCCGAACCCGCGCCGCCGACGACGGCCA
>CAZARD010000023.1:34574-41166 GCA_964487505.1 uncultured Blastocatellaceae bacterium
CCAAATTCCAAGATCCCAGGGTTCGATGGCCTTCGATCCCGAAATCCCGATATCCCCAAAACTGGAATCCTGGAATCTGAAATCCTGGAATCTGATTCCTGGTCAGAATTCCAGAATTCCAAATTCGAAGATCCCAAGGTTCAATGACGTTCGATCCTGAAATCCCAAACTGGAATCCTGGAATCTGAAATCCTGGGATCTGGGTCTTAGTTCGCCCCCATTCAGCGTGCGGAGCATGCGCCGTGTCGATAGCACCACGTGAAGCGAAGCGAAACGTGGCGTGGCTGGCGACCGCGACTCCCAAAGCGTGTAAAACACGCGTCTCGGCGACCACAGGTCTCACCCGCTCCCAACTCAGTTCGAGCGGGAACAAATCATACTTTCCGCGCACAGTGGATACTCGTCCGACCGGCGCCCGCGTACCGGAGTTCTGGATTTGGAATCTTCTTCGGAAAAATGAAAAAGAATCTTTAAGATTTCGCCCCCTTTCGACATACATAACCAGAGGATCGGAAAACTCTTGAGCCCCGCCCGCGATTCGTGCTATAAAATCGCCGACGCTTGCGACTGAAAGTCGGGTCCACAAAGGCTCGGATTCGATTCATGCCGATGGCAATCAAGATAGACACGGGTTTTGACGCGCGGTCGGATACGCCGGCGGGGTGGGATCCGGATTCGTACAGTCCGACGCTTCGTCTGTACCACCGCACGCTTTGGAGCAAGCGGCTTCCGGACGGGCGGTTGTTCGATCTGGATGATTCGGTGCCGGGTGCGTATCTCTGCCACCGTTCCGACATCGGCGAGTTCTTTCTCGCGAGCGATTCGGTGACGCCGACGTTCACCCGGTACGGCAGGATGGCTCACATCATCCGGCAGATTTCCGAGGAGGAACGCGAGTCCTTCCTTTACATCGCTTCCACGATCGGCGCGACGACGGTCTTTCCGGCCAATCGGATCGACCGTCAGCTCACGATCAACGGAGCCCGCGGCTTCACTCGGAAGATCAGCGACCGGTTCGATCTGACCGTCGAATGCATCCGCAGGCAATATCTCGCCGAACCGAACCCGCTTGCAGAGGTGCTCGGTCGATATTCGAACTTCTTCGAACTGTTCGGCGACTTCCGCGGCTATGTCGATTTCTTTTTGCTGCAGGACATTGTCACACCGGACGCCTCGGCGGTCAGGTTCTTCACGCCGTTCGATGATTTTCGTTTGAATCCTTTGCCGGCGAGCCTCGAAGACTACTATGCTTATCGCGAACGGACGATCGCGTTCATCGAGGCGCGAAATCGGAGGATCAGCGAATACTGCGCGTAGAGATCCGCTTTCGGATTGAAATCGAAGCATTGGATATGGAGAACAAGTGCCCGTTCTGCGATCTGCATTCTGACAGGGTCGTGCTTGAAAACGAGACCACGGTCGCAGTCATGGATGGGTTTCCGGTGACGGAGGGGCATTCGCTTGTGATTCCGCGGAGGCACGCGGAGACAGTGTTCGATCTTTCCGAGGACGAGCTCGCGGACTGCTTCAGGCTCGTCTTCCGGTTGCGGGAGGGGTTGCTCCGGGATGATCCCGAGATAACCGGGTTCAACGTCGGAATCAACGCCGGCGAGGATGCCGGGCAGACGGTTTTTCATTGTCACATCCACGTCATCCCGCGCCGGTCGGGCGATGTCGAGCGTCCGCGCGGAGGGGTTCGCAACATCATTCCGGGCAAAGGGGACTATTGATGAACGAGAAACGATTTCCAAACGGTGAGGTCGAGTTCTTGCTGAACATCCAAAGGCTCCTCGACGAGGGGCAGTTCGTAGCGACCTACAAGTTCGCGCTCCTGCTCGCGATCGCCGACATCTGCGTCGAGCGTGGACACGACACCGACGATGAGCTCGAGGTTGACGTCTTCGAGATCGCTGGAAAGTTCATCGAGTACTTCTGGAATCACACGATGCCTTTTAGGGACTCGCCGTTGCATTTTGCGACGGGAAACCAAGCCGCAGTCTTACAACGGGTCGCTGAGGCGAGAGCATCATACCCGACGTTGTACTCTCTACGACGAAGCGAAGACTTCGAACGGATCGTGAGGCAGATAGCAAGGATCGTGAAGGATCAGCCGCTCTGGAAGTTGCAGACCGTACGCAGCGGGCAGAAGGAGTTCATTTACCGCAACCGGATGGGCGGCAATTCGATAACACTTCTGTCGGGAGTCTGCCGATCCTTTCGTCTCTTTCACGGCCTTATCACCGGGATGGTCCGCCAGGCTTGGGTCGATTTCGTCCGGCGTCTGCCAGCAAACCGGGCGACGATCGGGAGTCACTGCGACCTCGAGGCGTTTCTGTTCGGCGAGTCGCGAAGCTCGCTCCAAGTGTTGCGAGCGCCGCTCATCGAGATCCAAGCCGGCAAGTGTTTCTATTGTGACTCGCCTCTGCGTAGCTCGGCTGACGTCGACCACTTCATCCCCTGGTCCACTTACCGACGGGACCTCGGTCACAACTTTGTGGTTGCCGACAAAGGATGCAATGGCGCGAAGTCGTCGATGCTCGCCGGTGTCCGTTATCTGGAGTCGTGGGTCGAGCGGAACGATCGTTACGGCGCGGAACTCTCTGCCACGTTTAACGCCAAGGGAATCTCGAACGACCTCGAATCGACGATGAGCGTGGCGGTCTATGCCTATCACCGCGCCTCTTTAATGGGCGCCTCGCTCTGGACAGGCGGCAACGAGACGACCGTCGCGGACGACAGCTGGCGCGACGTCCTCGGACGGTTTCTGTGATTTCGGATTTCTACTTGCGAACGGGCTATGCCCGCGCGGGTTTGCGGGCCAAGCCCGTTTTTTGTATTGAGGCGTGTTTGCGGCCGGGCAGGAGCCCGGCCCTGAACGATTGAACAGGTTCAGTGCGGGAAGTCCGGGTCTGATCGATGAAGCGGTGCTGGTTTCGACTACCGGCGCTGAACGATCGCCTCGGGGAGTCGAGTCTTGAACACCTAAACATATCGGACAAAGGTTCGCCCGCGACGTTCAATACCATTCCGGAGGGGCGATGAAGATCGGGCCTTTGCGGTCGAGGTCGATGGTTGCTTCGTGGGCGGCGAGCCAATGTCCGAAGTGCGGGGCCACGGAAGACTCGTCGATCCTCGGCATTCCCAAACTGTTCACGAGATGCCGCCACGCGACGTTGCCGTCGAATAGAACCTCGCCCTCGTCAAACTCGACGTATGAGGCGATGTCCATCGACGGGCCGACCGGTAGCCCGTCGCGCGATCCATCAACCGCGAAGGCGCAGAATTTCGACGGAGCGAACTCTTTCGTGAACGGATCGAAGACGAAGTATCGAATCCTCCTCCGGCCCCAAAGCGCCCGCAGGGCAGGCTTCTCTACATCCCGGTTCCAGCGTTCGACGTTGCGCAGGACCTCGGTGATGTCCGGCGCGCGCCGCAGGCTCAGTGACCCGTGGTCGGCCGTCTTCATCGTGATTTCGAACACGCGCCGGATCTCTTCCGCGATCTCTTCTTTCCCGAGATCGATCTCATCGACGGAAAGATGATTGACGCGGCAGATCTCCGACGGCCCGAGTCCGGGAAGGAGAACCGTCTGATAAGCGGTCATCCCGATCCGGCGCATCAGGTGAATGGTATTCGCCGCGAGATTCCTTCGCCCGCGGTTGACGTGCGAACTGATCATCGAGACAAAGGCATCGCCCCGGCTTTGCGGCAAGAACAGATGCGAGGTGGCGAACTTTGCGTGATTCGCGACCGGGTCGGCGCGGCTGACCTCGAACTCGATCCAAAGCCGTTGCTCGCCGTTCGCAAAGAGAACGTCGGCGCGCGGGGCGTAGCCCAACGAACGCGCGAGATCGGGCGGGAGCAAAGCGACTTCGCGGCCGCAGGACCAGCCGCGCGGACAATGCGCCTCGAACTGCTGCTGGAGATATCTGGTCAGGTTTCCCATCGCCGCCGAGATTATACGATTCCTAACGGATTCGGCAAAAAGACAGGCGCGGCCGGTCGGCGGCGCAGCCGCTTGGGGTCGGTCGGGGGCTGGTCGGCAATGCCGAGCATCGCCGCACATCCGGGCGCCGGAGGCGCTGTTTGACGGCCGAAGGATGGTTGTTGAAACGGCGGCGCGGCTGTTGTTCGAAGAGCTGAGATCATGTCAATTCTGCAATCGGTTCGTCCGTCCGCGGTTGATCGATCTGATCTTGCCGATGTAGTGCCCGATCCCCTTCACGCCGAGATTATACGATTCCTATCGGATTCGGCAAAAAGACGGGCACTCCTCAAATCGGTTTCGGATTGAGATGCAAAGTGCGGATCTTCCTTTTTCCGAATTATCGGCTTTCACAAGCGGCGGTTGTTTTCGATAAGCGGGTTGGATGAAAGAGTTTGTAGGCGGCAAGCGGCAAAACGTAGTATTTTCTGATGTATGGATAACCTGATCGAAACAAATCCAAAGATCATGTTCGGCAAACCCGTCATCAAAGGGACACGGATAACGGTTGAGTTGATTCTCGGAAAGCTCGCGGGCGGCGAGTCGGTCGATCAGATTCAGTCGTCGTATCCGCATTTGACCCGCGAACAGATCCTGGCCTGTGTCGCCTTTGCCGAAAAATCGCTCAGCTTGGAAACCGTTTATCCGTTGGCCGCCGCATGAAGATCTTGGCAGATGAGAACGTTGAGCTTGAGATCATCAACGCGCTGAGGGAAGCCGATTCCGATGTCATTGCAGTTCGGGAGAGCCTCGTCGGTGTTGCCGACGATGAACTCGACTCTCGCGGACAATTCCCACGGACGGATCGTTCGGCATAACTAATTCTCCGCCCCGGGTCATCGGGGCGACGTGGATATGTGACCGAACTTCGGGCATCGATGGCCCGCGGCGTTATTTCTTGAACAGGGCCCGCATCAGCAGGCTGGCTCCGAGAACGATGAACAGCGCGGCGAAGACCGGGAGTTTCAGTCCCATAAATCCTCCCAGACCGGTGACCAGCGCCAGGATCCCGAGAAATACCGTAAAACCGCTCATCTTTATCCCGTAAATGTAGCGGACGACGTTGATCCCGAGCATGATCACGCCGGAACCGACCAGCCACGAATCGGGCGGGACCGTCCCTTCGGGCAGGAACCAGATGATGCCTATCATCACGAGGAACAACGCCCATCCGACTTCCTCGACCCGGACATTGAGATCGTGGACATATTCTTCGCTGTGCGCGATTGCCGGACTTTGCATGGTTTCACCTCCATTCTCCCCAACGATCCGCGAAACGGACGAGAGATCTGACGCGCTCTCCGGCGCCATTCGCTGTGCGCGGTCGCGATCTCCGCCGGTCCGGTGATCGGTATGCCGACGCCGGACCGCCGCTCGCCCGGCGGACTCCTGACGATGGATCGCGCAAGAACCGTTCCATTTCGAAGGGCCAGGGATTTCAGGCACTTGCGCGGCCCCGGACAGGGAATCCGGGGAATTCCGGGTGCCGGAAGGTGAAAATCACCCGAATGCCGAAAGATGTCGCGCCTCTTGACGGGACTGCGAACTTCGACGGGCGCCCGTTGACGCGCGCCTGGATTCCGGGTGCGGATCTCGATTCATCAGGGTGGATCGCCACGGAGGGCACGAACGGACACGAAATGCAGGGCGCAGTTCGCCGCCGATTTTCGACGGGACCACGACAATGCGTTCATTCGGCTCGAAACAGGAATGCGACTTGTTTGGCTCGGCTACGCACGATCGGCGCTTCTGGACAATCCGAATTCGATTCGAGAGGCCAGAATGCGGCAATCGGATGACCAACTCGCAAGCTGGACTGAAAACCCTACGAATCATCCCTCGCTTCCTGAATCTGAGGGTTCAGTTCTCCTAAAAAGAAACGCGCGGCCGTTTTGGGCGACGGCCGCGCGTTCAGACATATAGGCGGGGATCATTGATCGAAGAGTCCGCCGAGGACGGCGTTTCGGAGTCGTTGGACGAAGGGGTCGATGTCGAACGTTATTCCGAAGTTGCCGCGGATCGTCTTCTCCTTGATCAGGTCAGAGCGGTTTGCGAACGTCAGCGAAAGCGGCAGTTTGAAACTGATTCCGCTGAAGTTGATCGGGAAGACCAGCTTGACCTGGCCGATTGCGATATCGCCGCGCGTGCCGGCTTTGACGCGGCCATCGGTCCCCTCGGCATCGCTCTTCAGGCGCTGGTACTTGCCCGAAAAGCTCAGCGTCGGCGTCCCGATCAGCGGCATCGAGAACTCGCGCAGCGAATAACCGTTGTTCTCGGGGCCGGCGCCGAATTTGAGCGGGATCTCCCATTCGAGGGCGAAGTCGAAATCGCGCACGCGGCCGATCTTCGCCAACGGGTCCGACGATACCGGTTTCTTGTTGAACAGGGTCATCGACGCATTGAAGGTCAAGGATGTCCCCCAAAGTCCTTTGGAGAAGATCCCCCGGAAGTTCGACAGATCCGGGGAGTTGACTTCGCGAAAGTTCGTGTACTCGAACGTCAGGATCTCGCCCTTTTCGATCTTGTCGAGTAGTTCCTTCCGCTTCTGGTGATAGTTCAACGTCGCCTGTCCGATCGTGTTCAGCGCCTTGACGACATTTTCATCGC
>CAZARD010000023.1:41266-45647 GCA_964487505.1 uncultured Blastocatellaceae bacterium
CGCGGATCCCGCTTGTTGAAGAAATTGTAGGCGACCGAAACTGCCGATAGTTGCTGACGGTTTCCGGTGAACTGCGGCGCCCCGTTCAGAGTGTCGCGCGTCAGATCGTAAGTGAAGGCCACCGTCGCGCGGCGCAACGCGCTCGTGAACTTGTCATCGGGTGCGAAAAGGCCATCGACAACATCCTTGTTCGAAAGTTGCCGCCGGTCGCCGCTCGCGAGCAGTCCGAGAGAACCGAATCCGCCCTTGTTCGCGATGGTTTCGATGAGATCGACGGGATTGGCCCGAAATGTCAGCGACGTTCCGGTGCGCGAGCCTTCGACCGCGCCGTTCTCGACCGCCCAGCTCAGAAACCGTGTCGCGCCGCCCTTGGCGACAAGCGTCGTCGAGCCGGAGTTCCGGCCGTCGCCGCCAAGCTGCTTGTCTGTCCGTTGCTGCTCGGCCTCGAGCAAGAACCTGGCGACGCTCTCGTCGATGACCTTCGTTTCGGACGCGAGTTTCAGCGTGACCAGCGTTCTGAGATAACTCATGTCCCGGTTTAACGACACGTCGGCGGGAATTTTTTCACTTATGCGGTTTGTTATCTGTTTCGCCAATCCACAGACCGCCTTTCTCAGTTCGTTCGGGTCAGCGTCGTTGATCGCGCAGACGGGGATGGTTCCGCCGCGTTTGACGCCCGGCGGACTATCGACCGGCAGCGGAACCGGATTCGGGCGGGCGTCGGTCTCGGATTTCTTGGATGACGTTTGAAGCGGCAATGCGCCTGATTCGATCTGAGCGCTCAGTTCCGCGTCCTGCTTGCGCAATCTGAGGATCTCTTCCTTGATCCGGATCGCTTCTTCAAGACGCGCCTTCTCGGCTTTGAGCGGTTCGAGGTCGGGCGATGACGGGGTCTGCGGTTTTGACTGCGCGCCGGTCGCGGGTGCGGTCGCGAGAATCGCCAACACGATCGAAACTAATATGATTTTCTTATTTATCATCGTTACCTCCAGACGTTGATTTGGCGTCGAATTCGAACGTTTGCTCGGACCGTTGGCCTACACTTGAAGGAATGATCGAACTGGCGAAAAACTCATCGCCAGACCGGTCCGACAGTTTGATCAATAGGTTCCCGCTTGCTTGCGTAGGGTGATAGACGACGAGGATCTTTCGGTATCGGCTGATGATGAACTCCTTGAAACCATTTTGCGGTATTCGTTCCGCACCGCTTTTGTCAATCTTTATCGTTGCGTACGAACTATCATCGGGCGCTCTGACGTTCACCCGCACCGTTTCGCCCTTCGGGCATTCGAATTTCAGGTTGAGCTCGTCCTTGATGCTGCATTTCGGCGGCACCGGCGACACGTTCGAAACGCTCTTGTACGTGTTTCCCGCGGTGTTCTGGTTGTCGGCGGCGTTGAAGGCAACGTTCGCCGGCTTGTTTGACGAATTATTGGCCGGGCTGTCTTCACTACAGCCGAACTGCAGCAGCGAAAGCGCCAGAAGGAATGCGATTCCAAAGGCGTTTCGCGCGGACATAGTGATCCGTTCACGATCTTGCATAAGATTCTCCTTTTCTAACGGGTTTTGGGAAAAAGTGCGTCAGCGCCGGACCCGAGCGCCGAATGTGGGTTGGGCCAAGCAATGGGAGCTATAGACTTACCGCACAATGACGACTGCTTCGAGTACGTCCCCAAACAGTGACCAAGGTCGCCGTTCAGGACGCTTGTTTCGGAACTGACATTGCCTATTGATATTTTTGGCCAAAATCTTACAGTCGGATCGAAAAAAAATCGGCGATCTCATCTTTTTTTCGGCGATCGCTTGGCGGAATGTCGCACGTGAACGCGTAACTCGTTTAATCTGGATGACTTAGAAGTCGGCCGCAAATGGCGCCTTGGTCGATCGGTGCGAGCCTGCGGGCTAAACCGGACCATTGCCGGTGGCATTTTTCGGGCCGGACCGGATTGGTCGCGGAACCATCTTTGAGCCGTTCCGTTTCAGGAGTACAATCAAGGAAACGTTTTCGGGAGGTCCGTGATGCGTTCTTCTTGGTTTGCGGTGTTGCTGATTCTCGCCAGCGCTCAGGTGTTTGGAGGCACGTTCACCGTTTCCAAAACGGCCGACACGAACGACGGCGTTTGCAATGCCGACTGTTCGTTGCGCGAAGCTGTTGCGGCGGCAAATGCAGCCGCGGGCGACGACAATATCGCTTTTGACGCCTCGGTTTTCGGTACCCCGCGGACGATAGACCTGACCTCTCGGATCGTCATCCTAAACAACGGCGCCGTGGCGATTGACGGCCCCGGAAGGTCCTTTCTGACCGTCCGGGGCAACAATGCCAACAGTCTGTTCTTCGTCAGCGACGAGCCGACAAACATCGGGGCGCGCTTCTCGATCAAATCGATGACGCTCGCGAACGGATACTCGGAATTCGGCGGGGGAGCAGTTTTCGGCACCGGCACGGTCGTTTTGGACGATTTGACGATCACCGGAAACTCCCCGTCGGCGATCCTGAACTGGCACGGTGCGATGAGCGTCCGGAATTCAACGATCCAGGGAAACAATGGCCTCGGATTGATAAACGAAACGGGAACCGTGACGATCGATCACAGCGAGTTCACCGGCAACACGTCGACGGCGGTCCACAACGGACGCGGGATGATGACCGTGACCTACTCGAGCCTTTCGAACAACCTCGGACGCGGAATACAGAACAACGGCGGCAAAATGACGATATTCCGTTCGGAGATCCGGGGAAACCGGCTGTCGGGCTACAACGATGAAGGCGGAGGCGTCTTCAATTACTCCGACGACAGCGTCTCGTATCCGGCGCTGATCGAGATCGTCGAATCGACGATCGCGGCGAACACCGTCACCGGTACGGTTTCCGATGGCGGCGGGCTTGCCAGTTGGAGCGGTTCGGCGACGATCGTCCGTTCAGCGATAACGGACAACGCCTCGAACGAGAACGGGGGCGGAGTTGCCAACCTCAGGCAGATGGTGATCCGCGACAGCACCATCAGCGGAAACCGCGCGAACGGCGACGGTGGGGGCATCTACAACGACGGTTGGGAAATGAACCTGTTCAACGTCACCGTCGCATCGAACCGCGCCGATCATAACCAGGACGGTGTCGGCGGTCGCGGAGGCGGCATCCGCAATAACGGCGATCTGACCGTCTTTCTCAACTTGCGGAGCGTGATCGTCGGCGACAACGAAGGGAACGGCCCGGTCGGCGCCGACTATTCGGGACTGCTCTATTCACTGGGCCGAAATGTGATCGAGAATCCGCAGGGCGTCATTTTTCAAGGATCGGCCGAGAATATCCTATGGACCGATCCGCGGCTCGACCCCTTGGCGGACAACGGCGGACCGACCCGGACCCACGCGCTGCGGGAGTTTTCAGTGGCGATCGATTACGGTGATCCCGGCTACGTGACACCAAAAGACCAGCGCGGGTACGTGCGCCCGCAAGACGGGAATGGCGACGGCATTGTTCGGCCCGACGCCGGCGCGTTCGAAGTCGGTTCCGCAATCCTTTCACGCGGGCCGGTCGATTATGACGGCGACCGCAGATCCGATATCTCCGTCTTCCGCCCGTCGAACGGCCAATGGTGGCTGAACCGGTCGACCGACGGCGTCATCGCCCACACTTTCGGAAACTCGACTGACACCGTCGTACCGGCGGATTTCACCGGCGACGGGAAAGCCGACGTTGCGATCTGGCGCGCCGGCGTTTGGTTCATCCTGCGAAGCGAGAACGGTTCGTTCTACTCCTTCCCGTTCGGGACATCCGGGGACGTACCGGTGCCGGGCGATTACGACGGGGACGGCAAGGCAGATGCCGCGGTCTTCAGGCCTTCGGTATCGACCTGGTATATCGAGAGATCGTCCGGAGTGCCGGCGATCGAGAGGTTCGGCGCCGCCGGCGATCGTCCCGTTCCGGCCGATTACGACGGTGACGGGAAGACGGACATTGCGATGTTTCGGCCTTCGAACGGTCAATGGTGGCTCAACCGATCGATCGCGGGCGTGATTGCGGTGACCTTCGGGAACTCGGCCGATCTGACCGTTCCCGGAGATTTTACGGGCGACGGGAAAGCGGACGTCGCGCTGTTCCGGCCGTCGTCGGGCGAGTGGTTCGTCCTGCGGAGCGAGGATTTCTCGTTCTATTCGTTTCCGTTCGGATCGGACGGCGATAGGCCAGTGCCGGGAGATTACGACGGCGACGGGCGTTTCGATCCGGCGGTGTTCCGCCCGGCGAATGCGACCTGGTACATTGACCGGTCGTCCTCGGGAATTCTGATTCAGACCTTCGGTGCTCAGACCGATCTTCCACTGCCGTCGACGCCGTAGGTCAACGCGAGCCGGATGGGATCTACTCAAGTTATTGAGATCG
>CAZARD010000024.1:0-44687 GCA_964487505.1 uncultured Blastocatellaceae bacterium
AACGCTTCTTCAATGCACTCTCGTCGCTTTTTTTTCCGTTGTGGTTTCGTCTCTTTAGTGAAATTTTGGCCGAAGTCAGCGTCCCCATCCCACACAGCCTGAGCGACACTCTCAATGGATATGTAGTAGTAAAGGAAGCTGGCAAAAACGTTGGTGACGACACGTCCACGACGATACCAGTCAAGGGCGAAGTCGAGCACGTCAGCATCCTTACCTTTTGGGAAATCCAGCAACAGCGAGTTGAATGCAGTCATTGCATCCGCATCTGGCAAAAGTAGTGGTTCAATCTTCTCCGCAAAACGATACTTAATTCGCCATTCCGCAACCCCGTTGTATGCCAACACAAGCCGATTTATCACCCGTCCGATTATTTCAAACGCACCTTTGAAATCGTCGGGTTGTAATGAATCCAACGGGAACCATCCATCATAGACCTGAAAATTGTGAGGGGACGGAGATCCTTCTTTCTCATCGTCAAGGCATCGATGAAAATGAACCTGATTCCCTATGCTTCCTGTCTTATAAGGCAGATGAATGTTTGTTTTGACGACGAATTCAATCCCGTGAAATCCTGTTGCCAGAACATAGAAAAAGCAACCCTGAATATCTGGATCGTCAGAGAATGATTTTGCTTCATCGAGAAGGGGCTGAGGGTTGGCAGGATAGATTATCGGCAACCAATAGCCTTCCGTGTTGTAACGCCCCTTGAAACCAAGTTCATGCAAGCGTTTTCCATCCACCTTCCACTCATCCTCAAACGGCATGAGTCCGACAAAAGGTTCAACCCTAAGACCTCCCGTTAGATTTGCACAATCTACATTTTTCGGTGTTCGAATCCACCAAGATTTACCGCCGCCCGGATAATGCGAATAGAATCCGTAGAGTCCCGTTTGGTCATCGACAAGTAATTCAAAAATCTGAAAGCCGACCTTGATATATCGTGGTTGTCCACGGTATTTCAAGAGCTGCTGAAAATATTCGTCAAGGAAGAGTCTGGTAAAATTCTTGCACGAATTGTGCATTCTCTTCGCTTCTATCTTGGTTGGCGACTTTTTGTCCGATAAGGTGATTACCGGAAAGTACGAATCTTTTAACAAATCAGCAAAAGCGTCACTTCCGCTCTCACGTGCTTTCCGAATTAGAAATCGTAATTTGTCATTGAGATTCGGAGAACGGCCTAGCCCTTGAGAAAGCGGATAAAAAGGAGCCCACCCGTAAGGTTCGCCCGCCACGAGACCTAATAGACTCGCGATGAATTCGAGAAAATCATCCGTGAGTAAATCGGATGTCGAAAGGTCATTCTTTTCTTTTAGCTGATTCCAGACCTCTAAGAAGTAGTCTGTCCAGTCAGCCTTCATTCCTTCAACCCTAACTAATAGGTAAAGAAAATCGATACCGCTATAATTGTGCGCGGCTTCAAATACTTCATGGATAATTTTTCGCTTTTCTCTAATGTCCATTCCTTATCGGTTGACGAAGTCGGGTCACTTTTAATGATATAGAATATGCCTATGGACTTCATTGACTGGACGCACATCGTTCTCAAAGAGTTGGTAGATGGCCGGCACGACCTCTTCATCGGTGACTTGGAGTTAGGCACGCGACTTTTTGGAAAAGATTATGTGGAGAGCAGTGAGTACTGGCTGTCAAAGCAACGATCGGCTATGCACGACGCTATTCATAATCTTGCCGACCTTGGTGCTGTGGATGAGAATCAAGGGCGTTGGCAAGTCACCCGTTTAGGACGAGCGCTGCACGACGATCCGCTTCAACGTTGGGAACAAATATGCGAACAACAATTCGATGAGGACGAAGTTCGGCTGATCCGACTGGTCAACCGTTTTAGTCCACAAATTGCGACTAGCCCGGACGCAATCTGGCTTGAAGAAGTGCCGCGAGACGAACTTATTGTTGAGTTTGGATTCACGGTTCCTCCTAGCACGAACGAGGAGATGGATAACGCACAGAAATTCTTATACTCGATACCCAAGATGCTTGCCGATGTGCGAATGGTCAAAGATGATCCGCGAACGGGCTATCACAATAACATTAAGGCGACCTATCGCGGGTTAGCTTGGGAGCTACGACGGGGAGTTACTTCTGAATCGCGTTTCATCGATGGCCTTATTGACGAATGGGAAACGACTAACGTTGACTTCAAACGCGAGTTACATCTGGACACGAAAGATGAAAAAGGCGAATTTGCCAAAGACGTACTGGCCTTAGCCAATACAAAATCAAGCGGAAAAAGATTTCTGGTTATTGGTTTTGATGATAAGACGCGAAAGTTCCATGCCCCTCCCGACCCGACCGTTACTCAAGATCGAATTGAGCAAGTGTTAAATAATCTGACGGTTCCCGTCGTCACGGTGCGCTATGACACGCCCGCGTATTACGAGGACAAGGTGGGATGTCTCGAAGTTATTCGAGAACCATTTAAGTTGCCGTATAGAGCGGCTGTTGACGTAACCGGAGAGAAAAATAAGAAGAGGCTCGAGAAAGATGCTGTTTACGTGCGACACGGTTCGCACAGCGACGTTGCGACAGGGATAGAGCTTCAGGATCTAATTGACGAAGGACAGCGAGCTAAAGATATTTGATAATACAAGGTCGGGGGGTAGATATCGGAATCCAATATTTTACCCCCTACGCGTTTGAATTTCCTTTTGGATCTCGTCTCGAACAAATGAAATTTGCTCCGTCGTGAATCGTTTCTTAATGGCAAGGTTCGCGGTCGCGTGTTCGAGTAGTCATTCTACTTCGTCAGGATTATGTAGGCTAACTTCCCGGATGAATGACGCGGTTCGCCGTCCGCGTTTCGCTTGGATTCGCGTAGTTCAAATTCTATCGAGAAGCGTCTAACGATGATAAAGCAACATTCTTTCTGTAAATTCGATCTTTGACCGCGTGAGTGCCAATACGTCTTCGAAAAACCAGATAAGAAAAACCGGAATTTCGACCAGATACCCTGCGCCGATGACGACAATTGCGGTCCGGGATACATCGCATCGAGCCCCATCGTCCTCATTGATCGCATGACACGCTTGCGGATCTCCGCCGCCGTCCGCGCGGTTGGCCGGGTAACGTGCCGAAGATCGACTTGTCAATGATCGGATGGTTTTGCGCGGCATCAGATTCAGACGATTGCCGAATCGGTCAGATAGTGAGCCTTCGCACTTGAAACACCGGTTGAACCGATGGGGATTGTTCCGGCATCGCAGCCTGTGACAAAATAGCGGCATGAAAATCGCGATGATCGGACACGGGGCGATGGGGAAGCTCATTGAAAAACTGGCCCTTGAAAATGGCGACGAGATATCGATCGTCATCGACGACGCGCTCGCGTCGCTTGCCGCGTCGGACCTTTCCGATCTCCTTCGAGGTTCCGACGTCGCGATCGACTTCACGGTCGCATCGGCGGTCAGGCGAAACGTCGAGGCCTGCGTCCTCGCGGGTGTTCCGCTGATCGAGGGGACGACCGGTTGGAATGCCGAGAAAGCGCCGGTCCTCGAATTCGTCGGCCGTGAGAAAGGAGCGCTGGTTTACGGTTCGAACTTCAGCGTCGGCGTCAACCTTTTCTTCAAGATCGCGGGCTATGCGTCGGAGCTTTTCTCGAAATTTGAAGATTACGAGGTCTTCATCGAGGAACGCCATCATTCGCGCAAGAAGGACGCTCCGAGCGGGACCGCGCTCAAATTGAAGGAGATCGTCGAAAGTAGTTTTCCGAACGGGTTCTCGATTTCCGCGACGCGGGCCGGCGACATTCCCGGAACGCACACCGTCGGATTCGATTCCGCGCCGGATACTGTCGAACTGACGCACACGGCACGTTCGCGGGAAGGATTTGCGCGCGGCGCGCTCCTCGCCGCCGGCTGGATCGTCGGACGCCGCGGCGTTTACGAATTCTCGGACGTGATGGACGAGATTCTTGCAGGCGGACAGTGAACTTCATCGAGCATATTCGGACGTTTTTCCCGATCTCGGACGCGGCGGCGGACGAGTTGCTCTCGAAAAGCCGGCGCTCCTCGGTACCGCGGCATTTCCGGCTCCATCGCGAGGGCGACGTCTGCAACGTCCTTTGGTTCGTCGAGAAGGGGATCGTCCGCTGGTATTACATCGATGAGGACGGCCGCGAGATAACCGACTGGTTCGCATCCGAGAACTCGTTCGTCACCGCCTTCGACAGCTTCTTCCAACGCAAGCCGAGCCGCTACTTCATCGAGACGCTTGAAGACTGCGATCTCTACTCGATGACCTACGGCGACCTGGAATCCTCGTTCACGCGTTTTCCGGAGATAGACCGGCTGAGCCGGGTGATACTTCTCCAGATACTCGAAGAGCAACTGGCGAAGAACTCGGCGCTTCAGTTCCGCAAAGCCTCGCAACGGTATCGATTTATCATCGAGAAGCACCCCGACCTTCTTCGGCGCGTCCCTCTCGGCCACATCGCGTCGTACCTCGGCATCACGCAGGAAACACTCAGCCGGATCCGAGCACGGCGCTCGTGAACTTTTTGACGAAAATCAAAACGCCTTGAAGCTCGTCCGGTTTATCTTGTGACGATCATATCTTCGGTTGCGAGGTACAAGATGCTTTACGGCTACAAGTTTGCGGTTCGACCGATGGTTCTGGCTGAACGGCTTGACCTTGGAAGGTTGGCGTATCTGCTGGTTCTGGTGTTCCCGGCGGCCACGGCCGCGGCGTTCTTCTTGTCAGGGGCGCTGACGTTCCTGCCGGCAATCCTCTTTTTCGGCCTCGTGTCGCTGCTCGAGCTTTTTTTCATTTCTCCCGATCACACGAACTTGTCCGATGCCCGCAAGCGTGATCGTGCCGACGCTCGATTCTTCGATCTTCTGTTGTACTCGCTGGCTTTGGTCCAGCTTGTCCTGCTCGTGACATTCCTCGCGACGATCTCGCGCGTTCCTATGTTGAGCGTCGAGTTCGTCGGCCGCGTACTTTCGATGGGGATGATGTGCGGCCTTCTCGGCATCAACCTCGGCCATGAGCTCGGCCACCGTGTCCGGGCGTTGCCCCGTCGCACAGCGGAATTCACGCTTTTGACCTCGCTCGAGAACCATTTTCTCCCGTACCACAATCTCGGACATCACCGGAATGCGGCCACGCCGGGCGATCCGGCGACGGCGCGTCGCGGAGAATCAGTCTACTCGTTCTGGTTCCGTTCCCAGATCGGAAGCTATATCCAAGCGTGGCAGATCGAGAACGGCAGATTGAAAAGGCGCGGGAGCCGCCCGATCTCGATCCGCAACCGGATGCTGGCATACACATTCGCTCAGATCGCGCTCGTGATCACAGTCTGTGCGGCGTTCGGTCTGCAGGCACTCGCGGCGTTCATCGGGGCCGCCGTGATCGGCAAGCTTTTGCTCGAAACCGCGAACTATATCGAGCATTACGGGCTTCTCCGGCGCAAGCTCGCCAACGGGCGCTACGAGCGTGTCGGGCCCGAACATTCCTGGAATTCCGACCATCCGTTGAGCCGGGCGGTGCTTTTTGAGCTTTCGCGCCACTCGGACCACCATTTCATCGCGAGCAAGCATTTTCAGGTTCTCGACTCGCTCCCGACGAGTCCGCAAATGCCGACCGGCTATCCGGGAATGATGCTGTTGTCGCTGGTGCCGCCGCTTTGGTTTCGCGTTATGGACCGGAGGATTGACAGTTTGCGGCAGAACGCCGGAAACTAGCGCCGTGACACCGCGCATAAAGATCTGCTGTATTTCGAGCGTCGACGAGGCGATGACCGCGATAAACGCCGGCGCATCGGCCATCGGTCTCGTCGGCCCGATGCCTTCCGGGCCGGGCGTCATCGCCGACGAACTGATCGCCGAGATCGCGCGAACGGTTCCGCCGCCCGTCGGGACCTTCCTTCTGACGAGCGAAACACACGCCGGCGAGGTCGTCACGCACCAACGCCGTGTGCATACCGATACAATCCAATTGGTCGATGCGCTGCGGGATCGCGATTACGGATCAATCCGAAGCGAGTTGCCTGCGGTTAAGCTTGTTCAGGTTATCCACGTCATCGACGAGAGTTCGGTCGAGGAGGCCTGCGCGGTCGCGGCACACGTCGATGCGATACTGCTCGATTCCGGAAACCCGAATCTGGCGGTTAAGGAACTCGGCGGGACGGGTCGCGTCCACAATTGGTCATTGAGCAGGGAGATTGTCGAGAAGTGCGGAAAACCCGTGTTTCTTGCCGGGGGAATCTCGGCGGCCAATGTCCGGGAGGCGTTTGAAACGGTTGGCCCATTCGGATTCGATCTATGTTCAAGCGTTCGGACAGATGGCAGACTTGATCGGCGCAAACTGGAGGAGTTCTTCAATCGCGTCGCATCTTGTCGATGAAATCCGACGGATCGATCCAGCCCTTTCGATTCGGCGAATATCCCGGGCCCGGCTCGTTCCACATCGGACAATCCTCGGTACGGATCTCGAAATGTAGATGGCAGGCATAGCGTCCGTCGGCATTTCCAACCTCCCCGATCTTCTCGCGTAGTCTTACGTCGCCGGTTGACCTTTCGATCATGGAAAGATGGCCGTAGAGCGATCTCACTTTCGAACCGTCTTTGCGCGCGTGTTCAATGATCAAGACGTTTCCCCAACCCGGTCCGCCGTGCTCGGCGTAGACGATCCTGCCGTCGGCGATCGCGAAGACCGGCTCGCCGCAATCGGTGTTTCCGCCCGAGTTCTTGTTCCAATCCTCACCGAGATGATCGTTGACGCCGAAGTCCTGCGCATTGTACCAATCGTCGGCCCTGTCTCTTTTCTGGGTCAAAGCCGCGCCCTTTCCGAGCGGATACGCGAACGCCTGTTGCACGGACTCGATGGGCGCGGAATTTGAATTCGAGCGCTGCGCTTCCGATCGGTTGCAGGCGGCGAGAACGGCGCCGGCGGTAAATACAAAAACAAAAATTATGATTCGCATAAAGAATACCAATGCGATTTTGTAAGATGCTCGGCAATGAGAATATAATTTTCCTTTGCGAGGGACAAGAATATTATGACGATGAAACTCGAATGGCTCCGCGGTTGCGGCACCGCTCTCGTCACGCCGTTCCGGAAGGACGGATCGGTCGATGACGCTTGTTTCCGGTCGCTCACCGAGCGACAGATCAAGAACGGCGTCAAGATACTTGTACCGTGCGGAACGACCGGCGAAGCGGTCACGATGGATGAAAACGAGCGCCTTCAGGTAATCAAGATGACGATCGAGGTCGCGCACAAGCTCAAGGCCAAGGTCATCGCCGGAACGGGAAGCAACAACACCGCCGCGACGATCGAACTCACGCGCAAGGTCCGCGAACTCGGGGCCGACGGCGCGCTGGTCGTCGCTCCGTACTACAACAAGCCGACCCAGGAAGGAATGCTGGCGCATTTCGGCGAGATCGCGAAATCGGTCAAGGGCTTTCCGATAATGATGTACAACGTCCCGGCGCGGACCTCGTCGAACATCTCTGCCGAGACCACGATCCGGCTTGCGGAAGAATTCGAGAACATCGTCGCGACGAAAGAGGCTTCCGGGAATTTTTCGCAGATCATGCAGATCTGCGCGCGGCGGCCAAAGAACTTCCGCGTGTTTTCGGGCGACGACGCGACCACTTTGCCGCTGATCTCGATCGGCGCCGACGGATTGGTCTCCGTCGTCTCTAATGAACTGCCGAAGGAAACCTCGGCGATGGTCGAGAAGGCGCTCGACGGTGCCTGGACCGCGGCGCGGAAGATCCATTACAAGATCCTGCCGCTGATGGAGGCGAATTTCATCGAAGCCTCGCCCGCGCCGTGCAAGTTCGTGATGAAGGAAATGGGGCTGCTTGAAGAGAATCTCAGACTTCCGCTCGTTCCGATAACCGAGCCGTCGCGGAAAAAGCTTCGGGGGGTTTTGAAAGAGCTGGCCTAGTAATTGAAAACGGAGGTGTCTATGCATAGAACAGCGATTTGTGTCCTGGTCTTTTTGCTGCCGTTCATCGTTTCGGGATGTTCTACGATCGAAAATTTCTATGTCGTGAACGGCTCGGATTCGCCGCTCGAGGTCTCGGTCAAATGGAGGGCTAACCTGTATTCGGGGCTGGGGAAATACAAATCTGCGAGTTTCGATGGAAAGAGGTTCGAGAAGCTCGAATCACTTCCGGCCTTCTCTGAGGAAGAGATCGTCGCGGCCGAGACGAAGAACGAGATCGTGGTCGTGCTTCAACCGCGTGAGATGCTTCGTGTTCACGGCGTTCTCAACAAATCGAAGGAACAAATTGCCAAGGGCATCGACGATTCGTTTCATATCGAGTACCTTGGCCTTAAAGGAAAGAAAGGAAATATGGAGCTGAGCGGCGAACAGACGTGGTTTCAGTTTCGCGAAATGGACCAAGGGTATTTCATAATTTACCGTTAATGAAACTAAAAGAACAGATCGAAGGGTTGCTGGAACGATCCGAGTTCGACGCGGCCGACCGTGAAGTGTTTGAAGCGTTCAAAACCGCGCTGAGACGCGGCGAGATCCGCGCCGCTGAACGTGGCGTCGACGGCGAATGGCGCACGAACGCCTGGGTCAAGCAGGGAATCCTGCTCGGCTTCAGAATGGGTGGGATGGTCGAGATGTCGACCGAATGCGAGACGTTCCGCTTCTTCGACAAGGAGACTTACCCGATCCGTCCGATGACGCTCGAGGACCGTGTCCGAATCGTTCCGGGCGGTTCGACGATCCGTGACGGATCGTACGTCGCGCCGGGCGTCGTGCTGATGCCGCCGTGTTACGTCAATCTCGGCGCTTACGTCGGCGAGGGCACGATGATCGATTCGCACGCGCTCGTCGGCAGTTGCGCGCAGATCGGAAAGCGCGTTCATATTTCGGCGGCGGCGCAGATCGGCGGCGTGCTCGAGCCGGTCAACGCGAATCCGGTGATCATCGAGGACGATTGCCTGATCGGAGGCAATACAGGAGTCTACGAAGGCGTCATCGTGCGCGAGAAGGTCGTTCTCGCGAGCGGCGTGATACTGACGCGTTCGACGCCGGTTTTCGATCTCGTCAACGAAACGGTGATCAAATCGACGCCGCAACGATCGCTCGAGATCCCGGCCGGTGCCGTTGTCGTCCAAGGCTCGCGGCAGATCAAATCAGGCTTTGGCAAGGATCAGGGACTTTCACTCTACGCGCCGGTCATCGTCAAATACCGTGACGAGAAGACCGACGCCGCGACGAAGCTTGAGGACTACCTTCGCTAAGCGCGAAGATTCCAGAATTCCAGTTCGCGGGCATTTTTACCTGGATCGAAAGAACAATTCCAAGATTCCAGGTCGACCCGAGATGGAATCTTGGAATCTTGGAATCTCAGCCGCTGACAATCGTCCAATCGTACCCGTCCGGGGCGCGGAACGAAAAGCTCTTTTCCCCAAATTCATTCGCGATGATCGGCGTGACGTTCGTTGCCTTGCTCTTGGCGATCCTGTCGCGCATCGCCTCGATCCCATTTACCCGATAAGTGTAGAGCGAATAGCCGAGGCTTCCGGGCCGTGAACGGTCGGACTTGTCTTCGAGATTCGAATCGGGCGAGAACCAGATGATCTTCAGTCGTCCCGACCGCGCTTCGGCGGGATTGGTCGAGCTTTGCGGATCGTCAAAGTCGGTCGCGCCGTATTTCTGATGCTTTTCGAGGCTGAAGATCGCCCGCGACGATGGATTGTTGTAGTCCGATTCGAACCCTTTTCCATCCTTGACGCGAAGCAGACCGAGAACCTTGTCGTAGAAGTCCAGATTCTCCCGATTCAGATAGACGACCATCCCGAAATGCGTGATCTGCGACGATTTGAAGAAAGAATCCGGCGCGATCTTGCCGTAGTTCTTCAGCGAATAGCCGAATCGCTGGAACATTATCTGACGGGTTTCGGGCCGGATCAGGCACATTTCGCGCACGGTCGCGTAGTTGTCGAGAAACGGCGTCGGGCGTTTGTCGAGTTTGTAGATCTCGGCACGCTGCGGCTCGACCATAAAGAGCGGCAGCTTCTGCGCGATCGCCTCCTCGGCGTGGTTCTGGATGTTGTAGATGTCGCCGGTCATCATTGCGCCCCAACGGTTGCCGATCACGTTCATCCGCGACATCTGAAGACCTTCATTGATCGGCTTTTCCCAGACCATGATCCGGATCAGCCCGTGATCGCTGTCCTGATGAAGCAGCCGGATCGAGCGGAGCTTCGAACGGACGCCGTAAAGCCGGAACGCCTGTTCCGCATCTATCTCGCCGGACGGGCCGACGCGATAGCCGAATCTCTCAAAATAGGCGATCAAAGGCTTTTCATCGGTCGTGCCGATCCCGGCCTCGTACACGCCGCCGATCGAAGGTTGTTGGGCCATAACGATCACCGGAAAGAGTAGGAATATCAAGAGAATTGCGCGCATTTTTCCAATTTCGATTTGCAATTTGCAATTTGCGATTGGAAACGATCACGGTTTGCGGGACTAATTCAAGAATCGCAAATTGCAAATCGCAAATTTCTCGGGGCCTTGCCCCGAGCTGAACTACTGTTTCTTCCTCTCCGCCATCACGCGGTTGTAGAAGGTCCACGAGGTCTCGTTCGGCTTCGCCGGGTCGACCGTCGCCGGGGCCGTCATATACGAAGGATACTTGTCGCGGACGAGCTTCTTGATGCGCTCCGGCAAAAGATCCCACGATTCCATCCGATAGCTACGGGCGTGGACGATGATCACGCCGCCGGTGTTCGGCATTTTCATCCACGGCAGCCAAGGTCCGACGCGCGTCCAGCTGATCATAACGTTCTTCGGCGGGGTCGTCTTGTAGAGCTCGTCCTTTTCGACATAGAAATCGAACATCTCGCTGGCGGTGTAGTTCTTGTCGAAGCCGGGCAGCGGATAGAACGGGAAAACGTCCGACGTCCAAACATAATGATCGTTGATTTCCATCGGCGGCGCCGACTCGCCGCGCTCGGTCTTGCCATCCATTGAGACGCCGATGTACTTCCCGTCACGCACTCGGAAACGACCGTTCACCGGATCGTTCTGAATATGAAAGACCTCGCATTTTTCTTTCGTCCAAGGGTTGGTCCACTCGTCGATGATCTCGTCGGTCTTGGGATCGGTGTAGAAGACGATCTCGCGCGTTGAAAGAAAAAATCCGTCCTTCTCCGGCGTGTCGACGCGGCGGCGGATGTTGTAGCCGTCGACGCCGAACAGCTTTTGCGGACGCTCGCCGGGAATGAAGGCGTATGCCGAGCCCTTGATGTAGAACACCATGTCCTTCCCGTCGGGACGTGCGAAGTTGGCCTCGACATTCAGTTGCTGGACGGTGCGTTTCGGTTTCTTCTGCGCCGACACGACGCCGGCCAGGGCAACGATCATCAACAAAAGTGCGATTATTCTCATAGTCTCTCCTTCTTCAACCAAGATAACGTTTCAGGCAATTTCTAGAATGCGCCCCCATTCCGCCTTCTTCGGCTCGCGAACCGCTTTCCGGAGTTGTTCTTAGGACGGGCTGTCAGCGGACGGCGCGTCATACGGATCCGCCGGAACTCAATGCCGATCGCGAAGGTTGCGAACCGTGTCGGCGATATCGCCGAATTGATCGACGATATTGGCTCCGGCCGCGCTGAGCCGTTCGACCTTTCCGGCCCACGTCCCGCGGCCGCCCTCGATGATAGCTCCGGCGTGTGAGTAACGCGTCCCGGACTGGGCCGCGCGTCCGCCGATATAGGCGACGACCGGTTTCGTGACTCGTCCGGCTTCGATCAGTTCCGCGACCTGCTCTTCCTGCGAACCGCCGATCTCGCCGATCATCACGATCATCTCCGTTTCCGGATCGTCCTCGAACATCAAAGCGATCTCCGGAAAGGTCAAACCGATGACCGCGTCGCCGCCGACGTGACAGATCGTCGAGATGCCGATCCCGGTCTGGCAGATGTAATATCCGGTCGATGCCGACAGACCGCCGCTGCGCGACATAATGCCGACAGGGCCTTTGTGGAACCATTCCCGGGCCGTTTCGGCACGACCACCCATCATTCCGAGGACCGCCTTTTCCGGCGACATCACGCCGACAGTGTTCGGTCCGACGAACTTCGCGCCGCGCTCGTCGGCGACCTCGCATATCTCGAGCACATCGTAGAGCGGGACGCGGTCGGCGATAAGCGCAATCAGCGGAACGCCGGCTTCGATCGCTTCGATGGCGGCGGATCTGACCCGGGGCGCGGGAACGAAGATGACCGAGATGTCGATCGGACCAAGCTCCGCGATCGATTCCGCGACCGAATCGAAGACCGGGAGCCCGTGGACCTCTTGTCCGCCGCGGCCCGGCGTGCAGCCGCCGACGATCCGTGTACCGTAGTCGAGCATCAGCTTCGCGCGCGCCGAGCCTTCGCGGCCGGTGATGCCCTGCACGATGACCTTCTTGTGCTGATCGATCAGGATCGACATCTCAGCCGCGCGCCTCCAATCCGTCGATCGGGAACTCGATCCGGACGGCATTCGATCCGCGGTCGAGCGCCGCGAATTCGCAGGCCAGGCATTCCGAGCATTTGCCGCGCTCGGCTTCGGCGGGTTCGATCGCGAGCACCGGCCGGCCGGCTTCGAGCCTGAGGATCTTCTGCGGACACGATTCGACGATCGCCACGGCGAGCGGCGCGTCGATTCGCGAATAGTCGAACGCAATCGATCCGGTCCGTGTTTTGAAATCGTAAGATCCTTGAAAATCCGTCGCCGGCGCGCCATCGTTCGTTATCCGTTTCGGCGTCTCCGACGCGATCAGCTCGCGCAGGCGCGCGGCGCAGGAATCTGCCGAGTCGCGCTTCCGGTAGGCCTCGATCGGCGCCGGAAGGCGCTCTGCGTAGCGTTCGACCAGTTCCTTTGCGATGTCCTCGCCGTTGCCGCCGAGACGCAGGACGGCGGGGATCGACGGGCGAGTTTCAAGGAACGCCTTGATGACGGCGCGCGCGAGGCCGAACTGCTCCTGGCTGGCAACGCCCGAACCCGAAAGGAAATAACCCCTGATCCCCGGGATGGAAAGTATGATCCGCGCCGCGCGGTAGACCTTTGAGGCCGGCGGATTTCCGCTTGTGTCGACATAGCAGGCAGGCGCGAGGCCGTTCCGCTGCGCCGCGTCGAGCGAAGCCATCGACCCGCCGCCGCCGGCGCCGTGAAATCCGATACGGATCCCGGAACCCGAATCGGCGGCGATCTCGACGAAATAGAATGTGCCGCGAAAATCGTCCCGTTCGATTCTCCACGCGATCCGTTCGAGAACGGTCGGCGAGTGACCGAGCTCGCGCGCCATCTCGATGCCGAGGTCCTCGTGCCGGAAAACGGCGTAGTCATCGACCGAGATGCGAGCGTCGAGCGCCACGAGCCGGCCGTCGTTGAGAAGCGCGAGCGGATTTATCTCCGCGGTCCGCGCCTCGCACGAGCGCGCCGAACGATAGAGTCCGAGCAATGCCGACGCAAGATCGTCCGCAAGGTCGCTGGCCGCCTCGGCTATGAACCCGCGAACCTCGTCGATCGTTGGTTCGTGCCGGATCGAGCAGATCAGTTTCTGCATCGAATCGGCGCGCTCCTCGATCCCGCTTCCGCCGTCGGCCGAAAACAGCAGCGTCGGGCGTTTGAGGACGGTGTCGACGATGAACCCGCAGTAAAACTCACGTTCGATTTTGGCCTTTTCGTCGATCAGCAACGCTTCGCAGAGGTTCCCGGCGATCGAAGTCCCAAGCATCGAGCCGGCCAACTTCTCGGCATCTTGCGGCGAATCGGCAAAACGGATGCCGCCGTTCGCCGCGCGCGACGTCGAATGGACCTGCGCCTTCAACACGACCGGGCCACCGATCGAACGAGCGATCTCGCGCGCTTCGTCCGCAGTGCGCGCAACCTCGCCGCGCGGGATGCTGATCCCGTGCGCGTTCAATATCGTTTTCGCCTGAAACTCGTGAAGCTGCGCCATTTGTACTAACTTTATAACAAATTCCGCGAAACGCCAATTCATCTTCGATCTGCGATTTGCGATTGGATCTCCGCGAGTCCCGTTGCCCGCGAAGAATCGGTCACCATTGATCCCAAATCCCAAATCCCAAATCCCAAATCCCGAATCCCGAATCCCGAATCCCGATCACGTTCCGAGCCTCGGCACGTTCGGGCGCTTTCTCGCGATGCAGACCGTCTTGATGTTCGAGTAGAAATCGGCTCCGTATTCGCCGCCGTCCCGGCCGAAGCCTGATTGCTTAATCCCGCCGAACGGCGCGCGTATGTCCCGGAAAAGCGGCGTGTTGACCCATACGGTTCCGGTGCGCATTGCCGTTGAAACGCGGGTCGCACGCTCGGTGTTCCCGGTCCAGACGTAACCGGCGAGACCGAAATCCGAGTCGTTCGAGATCATTATCGCTTCCTCTTCCGTCCTGAACCGCTTGAAGACGGCGACGGGCCCGAAGATCTCTTCGCGGGAGACGCAGGTTGACGATATTCCCTCGCCGAAGACGGTTGGCCGAAGGTAGAATCCGCGATCGAGGTCCGCGGGCCGGTGTCCGCCGGCGAGAAGCTCCGCCCCTTCGGCGGCGCCGCGCTCGATGAATCCGAGCACCTTGCGGTAATGGCCCTCGGAAACGAGCGGTCCGACCTCGGTCTCGGCATCGAACGGATCGCCGACGCGGATGCGGTCCGCCCTTTCGACGAACTCCGCGACGAACCGGTCGAAGATCGAATCCTGGACGAGTATCCTCGAGCCGGCAAGACATTGCTGTCCGTTGTTCGAGAAGATCCCGAGCAGCGTGCCGTCGATCGTCCGTTCCCAATCGCAGTCGTCAAAAACGACGCTCGCCGATTTTCCGCCGAGCTCGAACGAGAGTTTCTTGACGGTTCCGGCGGCCGATCGCATCACGATCTTGCCGGTCTCGGTTCCGCCCGTGAGCGCGATCGCATCGACGTCGCGATGCGTCACCAAAGCCTCGCCAGCGGGCTGCGGAAATCCCTGAACGACGTTCCAGACTCCCGCCGGAAGCGACGTTCCCAACACGAGTTCGGCGAGCCGCGACGACGTCATCGGCGCGGTTTCCGACGGTTTGACGACGACCGAATTGCCGTACGACAGAGCCGCGGCGATCCGCATCGTCGAGAGCGCGAGCGGCGCGTTCCAGGGCGAAAGGATGCCGATGACGCCGACCGGCTCGTGCGTGATGAGGTTGAAATGCGTGTCTTCCGACGAGACGAGGCGATCGGTCTGGTGCGTCGTCAGTTCGGCGAAAAACCTGAAATTGTCGATCGCGCGATGCACGTGTCGACCGCGCGTCTGCGAGATCGGGATGCCGGTGTCGAGCGTTTCGAGCCGCGCGAGTTCGTCCGCGTGGTTGTCGATGAGATCGGCGATCTCAAGAAGGACGCGCTTCCGGAACGCCTTCGGCGCGCGTGACCAGACGCCCGAGTCGAACGAGGTCTTGGCCGCGTTGACCGCCGCATCGGCATCGCCGGCGGTCGCCCGCGCGATCTCGCCGACGGTCTCCTCGGTCGCCGGATCGATCGAGGCGAACGTTCCGCCGTCGGACGAACCTTTACGTTGACCGTTGATGATGAGATCGAATCTCTGAACCGAACTGTCCATAATTTCAGGAATTTGAAACGTCGCGACCGATCGGCTCGATCCTCGGGATCATCGCCATCACGATCAGCGCCGACGCGATATGCATGAACGCCGCGATCCAGAAGACCGGCGCGTACGACGCGTTCGTCACCAGCCAGCCGACAAGCGGTTGGAAGAGCATCCCGCCGAAACTGCCGGCGGCGCCCGATAGCCCCCAAACGAATGCCACGTCCTTTGATCTGAAAAGGTCCGCCGGGATCGTGAACAGCGACGACGATTTGACCTGGATGCCGAACATCCCGACTGCGATCAGGAACAGCGCGGCGAGCGGCGAATCGACGCGGCTCGCGAGCAGTATGACGGGCACGATCAGCGCTCCGATCCAGATCATGAGCTTCCGCGCGAAATCAACCGAACGGCCGCGTTTGATCAACGATCCGCAGAACCAGCCGCCAGCGATCGCGCCGATATCGGCCGCGAGGAACGGGATCCAGCCGAAGTATCCGATCTGGGAGATCTCGAATTTCCTGACATCGGTCAGATATTTCGGCAGCCAGAAGACGAAGAAGTAGAACGCGCCGTCGCAGACGAAGCGCCCGAGAATCAATCCCCAGACCTCTTTGTGCCGGAGAAAGGCGTGCCACGGTCGCGGCGGCTCGGCCGTTCCGATGTCTTCACGGTCACGGGCGATCAGTTCCAGCTCTTCGTCCGTGATCCGGCTGTGTTCTTCGGGTTTGGCATACACGAATTGCCACGCGACGAACCAGACGAACCCGATCGCGCCGGTCATCACGAACGCGGCCCGCCAGCCGAAATAGATCACAAGGAACGCGACGATCGGCGGGGCGAGGATCGCGCCGAGCCCGGTTCCGGCGTTGATCAGCCCGACCGCCGTCGCGCGTTCCTTTTTCGGGAACCACTCGGCGATCGCCTTCAATCCGGCCGGATAGTTCCCGGCCTCGCCGACGCCCAGAAGAACGCGATAGACCGAAAAACTAGCGAGTCCCTGCCCGAGCGCGTGAAGCATATTGGCTATCGACCACCAGATGATCGACAGAGAGAAGCCGCGTTTGGTTCCGATGAGATCGATGAGGCGCCCCGAAAAGATCTGCATCAGCGAGTACGCGAAGAGGAACCAGAACGGAAGCCACGAGTAATCCTGGTTCGAAAGCCCGAATTCCTTGCTGATGATCGGTGCGATGACCGACAGCGACTGCCGGTCGATGTAATTGATCGTCGTCGCCAGCGCGATCAGCGCGATGATGATCCAGCGCAGATTTGGGATCTTGGTCATAAGCTTCCGAGTTTTCCGATCAATCGCCGGGCTCGATCGAGGGTTTCGTCGGGAACACGGTTGCGCGGCGGCGGTGTCCGTTTCCACGTCGCATCGATCCCCATCTTCGAGGTCTGCGACGATCCGCCGGTCAGGCTTGGATCGAGCGACGAGCCTTCGAGGTCCTGAAGAACGATCGTATCGCGGTTCATCTGCGTCCGCGTCGCGACGGCCCAAAGGACCTGTTGCTCGTCGAAGATGTCGATATCGTCGTCCACCAAAACGACGAACTTCGCGCGTCGGTAGTGAAGCAACGCCGTCATCAATGCCTGACGCCGGCTTTCGGCGAGCTCACCGACCGAAACATACGCGTGGAACCGCCGGCCCGAGATCGGGACGTGGACGCCGCGGACCTCATCCGTCAGGCCCCGCGCGATCTCGAAAAGCTTCGCCTCGAGCAGCATATTGTCGGGCACGAGCGAATCCGGCAACCCCGATCCGTAATCGTGGTAGATCGCGTCCTTGCGGTGCGTGACGACCTTCAGATCGAATACCGGACTGAGCGTTTCCCCGCCGGCGAATCCCGTGTATTCGCCGAATCCGCCTTCGGGTTCGAAGACGTTCGGCGGCACGAAGCCCTCAAGCACGATCTCGGCGTCGGCAGGGACCTTTATCGCGTCGCCGAACAATTCGGTCGCGACCAGTCGCACGGGACACGCCGCAACGCCGCCTGCGACCGGCCAATGACTTTTTGGATAGTCGAGCTTTGCCTGCGATCCGATCGAGATCGCGGGATGGTGCCCGATCCAGAACGCGACGGGCGCCGCCTCTCCGCGTTGCCAGAACTTCATTATGTTCCGGCGATTGTGCGATGCCGGATACGGGAAGTAGCCGCATCGGTTGCCGGCCTTGACCCAAACGCGTTGGATGGCGGTGTTGTCGATTCCCGAGTCCGGATCGAACGTCGTCGCGTGCGCGGCGGTCAGATATCGGCCGGCGTCGGTCACGTGCTGCGTGAAGGCCGGAAACCGATCGAGCGTCGCATCGGCGCCGATGTAGACTAATTCCTTGCACGGCGCGTCTGCCCGATCGACGACGACCGGTTCGATCGTATCGGAAGCACGCGCGGCGATCTCGGGGGCCGCATTTCGATGATCCGAGACCCCGAGGACCGAGGCCGTCAGTTCGCGGCTCGCGGTCAGGTTCGTGACGGCGCGAAACGGCGAGATCGAGCCGTCGGGGAGTTTCGGTTTTTCGACGAGGATCACCGGGAACTCGTTCCGCTCCCAGAAAGCGTATTGCAGCGCCGTGATCTCGAAATCCGTGGCGATGGGATCGGAAACAACACGCACGAAACTTCCGTGTCCGGCCAGAAAGGTCCGCAGGTCTTTGACTTCTTGTGACGATCCTGAGTTCATCCGAGATCACATCACGAGCCCGCCACTGAGCGGTATGGTCACTCCGGTTATGTGCCGGGCCGCGTTCGAGAGCAGGAACAATGCCAGATCGCAAACGTCGTCGGCGGTCGCAAGTTCCATCATCGGGATGCTCTGCCGCAATTTCTCGATGCCGTCAGGACCGAACCGGGCGATCATGTCCGTTTCGACCGGGCCGGGCGCGATCGCGTTGGCGCGCACCCCGTCCGCGGCGAGTTCGTTCGCCAGATGTTTTGTGAGCGCGATGATCCCGGCCTTCGAACAGGCATAGGCCGCGCCGCTCAGCGAAGAACCTCCGGTGATGCCGTTCGTCGATGAAAGATTGACGATCGCGCCGCGCGTTGAGCGCAGATGGCGGATCGAATGCTTCGCAAAAAGGAATGCGCCGGTGAGATTCGTCTCAAGTACGCGCGACCAATCTCCCAGCGTCGTTTGTTCGATTTTGCCGGAACCCGCGATCCCCGCGCTGTTGACGAGCGAATCGAGGCGTCCGAACCGCTCGATGGCCGCCCCGACCGCGTTGGCGACCGTCGATTCGACGGTCACGTCACCGACGATCTCAAGGTAGTTAGCGTGTTCGACCCCGGAAGCCCTCAGATCGAAACCGACGACCGACACGCCGCCGGCGAGCGCGCGCTCTGCCATCCGCCGGCCGATTCCGCCGGCCGATCCCGTGATGATCATTGCTTTGCCTGAAAGATCGATCTGAAACATCCTTGTTCCGCTTCACGACCGGACCTCGCCGCTCACCGATTTCTGCTCACCGCCCACCGTTCACGATGGCATCATACATTCCGGACAAAAATGCCCAGCGCAGTTGGCCCGACGCACGGACGGCGCCGATCGCGCGCTGCCGGAGCTTGTCGGTGGTGGCGTATCTATCGGCGATCTCGAGCCCAACGTGCGCGTGCTCGACGTCGCCCTCGATATGAACGTGAAAGAACTTCAGTTGCGAATCGTCGAAGCCCATCTGATGAAGCCGGTCGACGTACATCGGATAGAGCGTCGGGAGCTGGCCCTCGAGTCCGACCATGATCCCGGCCGCGGCCTCGGCAAGCGACCGGTGCGAAACCAGCTCCCATATCCAGGACCGCATCGCGCGCGTCGCCGGCAGGATCTCGCCGCGGAACTCGGCCGTCATCGCGTGCTCGCGCTCGACGCCGCAATGCTCCGCGAAGTCGAGAAGAAGATCGGGATGCCGGCCGTTCGGGTCTTCCTCGCCAAGCAGGTTCTCGAGCATGTGCGTGCGCGCGTCGAGGTCCGGAAGGCGGGAGTAAAGAACCGCGAACTGCTGGGCGATCGGTTCGATGTAGTAGTAGTGCTGGATCGCCCAGCGCCCGAGTTGCTCGCGCGAGAGTTCTCCGTCGACCCACGCCTTGGTGAACGGATGCATCCCGCTATGCGTTGGCTTGCGCGCCACTTCTAGTTGTCTCTGGAACTCGCTCATATTCGATTCTTGCTTCTACTTACGCATCAGGCGCATCAGGTCTCCGATCTGACTGACGGATTCGAGATCTTCGATCGTCCCGAAGATCTCGTCGCATCGGCCCGCCTCAAAAACATCCTCGGCCAGGACCTCGAACTTCTGCCGCAATTCCCCGGTCGTCAGCGGGTCGCGCGGATCGCCCTTCGGATACGCGCGTTCGGTCGCGTACCTTTTGCCATCGGCTGTCTCGATCACGACCCGGCAGGGCTGTTCGGCCGGAAATCTTTCTTCGAAGGCCGGTTCCAGGACCGCCCGGACCTTGGGGACGCAGGCCAGAATGCGCTCGTCGCCGAGACTGTCGGGCGAGAACTCGCGCGGTGTCAGTGTCCGCCGGACGACGGCCGCCGCGATGCAGTATGGAAGGCTGTGATCCGCGGTTTCGCGCGAATCGATGACGTACTTCTTGTCGTCGGCCAGAATCTCGGCCGCGCGTTTGAGCGTCGCGATCTCGATCGAGACGATGTCTTCGGGCGCGATATCGTGTCCCGTCACGAGGTCTAGAACTGCCGAGATCGGCGCGTGCGTCAACGCTTCGGACGGGAACGGCTTGATCGAGCAATCGACGATCTTGAACGTCGAGCCGAGCCCGTCGGTCAGGACCTCCGGCTTCCAATCTTCGCCGACCGCGTCGAACAGTCCTTCGCGGCCTTCAAAAATCCGCATCGGTCCCTTGTATCCGTTGCCCGCGATCAGCGCTGCGAAGACGCCGGCCTCGGTCGCCATCGGATCAACGGTGTTCTTCATCATCGTCAGAGTTCCCGCCGTGACCGATCCGAGCGTTACATTGTGCGATCCTGAGATTCCGATGGCATTAGCGATGCGGTCGCCGTCGAGTCCGAGCATCTTTCCGGCGACGACCGGCGAAACGAACGCGGTCAGCGTCGCGTGATGAAGGCCGAGCTCGCGGATGCCGGGGAAAGCGGCTTCCATCAGCCGCATCTCGAGTTCGTATGCGATCACCGTCGCCGTGATCAGGTCGCGTCCGCTGCGCCGTTCGCGTTCGCCGACGCAAAATGCGGCAGGCAGTAGATCCGAAGGATGCGACGGGTCCTGTTTCCAATAAACGTCGTTGTAGTCGAGCGCCCGGATCGCCAGTCCGTTGATAAGGCTCGCGCTGCGGACATCGGTTTTGAGGTCCGAGCCGATCACGGAACATTCGCCGCGGCCCCCGATCTCGCGAAACGTCTTCTCGAGGATCCGGAAGTCTTCCGTCTTTGAGCCGCCGATCGCGCAGCCGAAACTGTCGAGGAGGAACATCTTGGCGGCCGCCACGGCATCGTCCGGAATGTCTTCGTACGAAAGACCGACGGCGTACTCCGCCCATTGCTGTGAAATGGTTTTCATCGTTATTTGACCGAACCGAGCGATCGCGGAACTCATTTCAACAAGGCCGGACGTTCCGACGCGAGTTTGACGATGAGTTCGCCGAAAAGCGTGTTCGCCCAAGCGAACCACGATCGCGAATACTTCGACGCATCGTCCTTGTCGAAGCTCTCGTGCATAAATCCCGTTCCAGCGCTGGTCGATCTCAGCATCGACAGGCATTTCGCGATCTCCTCGTCCGACTGCGAGGTCATCGCGCGCAGGATGATGCCCATCGGCCAGATGCCGTCGCGGCCCGTATGCGGACTCGCCTGGCCCTCTGCCGCCTTGCCGCGCAGAAAGTACGGATTCGAATCGCTGAGCAGGAACCGGCGCGTCGCGCGGTAAACGGGGTCGTCGCCGCGCACCGCGCCGAGATACGCCAGCGACATCAGGCTCGGGACGTTGGCGTCGTCCATAAACAGCCGATTGCCGAAGCCGTCGATCTCGTAAGCATAGATGCGGCCGAAACCTTCGTGATCGGCGATCGCGAATCTTCCGATCGCGGTTTCGATCTCATCCGCCAGCGCGCGGCATTTGCCCACGAATCCCGCGTCGCCGAGCCGCGCGAAGATCTCGGCTAGCTGACGCATCGACTGCGCGGCGAAGATGTTCGACGGGACGAGGAACGGCAGGATCGTCGCATCGTCCGACGGCCGGAACATCGATGCGATAAGCCCTATCGGACGGATCGGGTTGCCGCGTCCGCCGTGCGGCGGCGCATCCGTCATCACGTCCGTCCGACGAAGAAAATAATAGGGCGACCTCCCGTCCTTGCGTTGTTCGGTCACGAACGTCGCAAAGATCAGTTTCGCGGCGCGCTGCCAGTCGGCGTCAAAGATCGAGACATCTCCGGTCCGCTTGAAATAGGCGTATGCCAACCGGACCACGTAACACAGCGAATCGACTTCCCATTTGCGTTCGTGGACGCCGGGCGCCGGGGACGGTTTGTCGCTCTCCCACATCGACCGTTGGCCCGCGTCCCGGAAGAAGGCGTTGGCGTACGGATCGAGCAGGACGCACTTCGCGTGGCGGTTGATGACGCCGGCGATGAGTTTTCGCAGCCTTTCGTCCTTCCCGATCAACGGCACGTACGGAAAGACCTGTGCCGACGAATCGCGGAGCCACATCGCGTCGATATCGCCGGTGATGACATACGTGTCCGGTCGTCCGCCCGATTCATCATAAAAGACCGTGGTGTCGAGCGTGTTGGGAAAACAGATCTCGAACATCTGCCTGATCTGAGGGTCGCCGATCTTCCCCGAGACGCTTTTGATCAGTTCCTCGACCGATTCCGAAACGAAACGCCGCGCGGCCCGGTCCGGTCGCCGGCCGGAAAACGGAAGCGAATCCTGGCCGAAGGCTGGAAACGCGCCGGTCGCCAGGAGGCTGCCGGCGCTGCTGATTATGAACTCTCGGCGATTCATCCCTAGGTCGCGATCAGAACGGACGTTTTTTGCTGACAAGGTCGAAATCTATGAAATCGGCGTGATGGAAAATAACCGACTCGTTCGACCGGACCATCATCTCGCCCTCTTTCGAATGCGTCGCGATCACGTGCTGGATCTCGGGCGGGATTCCGCGGGCGTGGCTCATCGCGACGCCGGTGAACGGATGCCGGAGATGCTGTCCGCGCCCGGCCCGCGTGATCTTGCCTTCCTTCTCTTCGTATTCGATCAGCTTTCCGACGTCCGCGAGCAATGCGCCGGCGATCAGCGTGTCGTTGTCGATCCGCGTTCGCTCGCCGTAGGATTCGCGCAACACGTCGGCAACCGCAACGCACATCTTGCAGACCGTCCTGACGTGCTCAATGAAAGTGATGTTGCAGTTTTCGACGTGAACCGAGAACGGCATTCGCGAGATCTGTTCGAGCGTCCAGCCGCCTTCGCGGATCGCGTCCTCCCAAACCTCGACGGTCTTGTCGCGCAATTCCGTATCGCGGATCATCCCGATCTCGGGCAAAAGGTCGAGTATCTGTTCTTTCATCGTTTTCTCAAGTTCAGGGGTCATATTCTAATCATCGACTCCGTCATATTCATAATCGTCGACCGATACGGTCCTCATCGGCTGATTGCGCTCCTGCTCTTCGACGGCGTGCGCCACCAGTCCGGCGACACGCGCGATGAGGAAGATGCCGTTCGCCGTCTTGTCGGGAAAACCAAGTTCCAACAGAAGGGACGCGATCGCGCCGTCGGCATTGATCGGCAGGCGCCTTCCGCCGGCCGAGAGCGCGGACTCGATGGCGCGAGCCTGCGCGACGTATCGTCCGGCAAGTCCATTCTCGGCGGCGATCTCGAAAAGCCTGACCGTGCGCGGGTCCGAGCCGTGAAAGCGATGTCCGAATCCCGAGATCCGTCGCCCCGCGGCGCGGTGAAGTCGGACCGTTTCAAAAGCGGCCGCTTCGGCCGATCCCAGCGATTCGATCAATTCGACCGAATCGCGAACCGTCGCCATCGCGTCCTCGATCGCGCCGCCGTGAAATTTGTTGATCGCGAGGATACCGGCGGCGACCGCCGCATTCAGATCGGCTCCGGTGTTTGCCACGGTGACGGCGGCGATCGTCGAAGGCGGACGCACTCCGTGGTCGATGACCGAAACCAAGATCGCCTCAAAAACCCGCAGTTCAGGGGCGGTCGGGCGCGATCCGCGGAGAACCAGAAATATTGCCTCGCTAAAAGAGAATCCGCCGATCAGATCCTCGATTCCAACTCCCCGCACGCTGATCTTTTCGGCTTCGACCCAAGAAATCGATGTATGTCTTTTTGTCCCCATCGGTGAACGCCCCGGATCGTGTTGACAAAAATTTGTTCTTAATCTATAACAATTACGTCGTTCGCGACCCAGTCTAAAATGCCAAATATCCGTCTATTAGTCAAAAGGAATATTTCGAAATTTGTCTGATGTTTAGCACAAATTTAGCGAACGGAAAGGAGTTGAAAAAGATGATCGCAAGAACCAGCCATAGAGCTTTGTTATTGATCGCCTTGTCGGTCGCCGCCGCGGTATCGGCGTTCGCCCAACAGACGGTTTCGGTGAGCGGAACGATCCGCGATCAAAACGGCGCGAGCATTTCGGGCGCGACGGTAACCATCACCAGTGTCGGCCCGAACCAACGGACGACGGCAGTTACGGATTCAGATGGAAAATATGAGTTTTCGGGATTGCGGTCGGGAACCTACCGATTGGCAGCCACGTCGGAAGGGTTCGGCGAGGAGAGCGAGACGATCGTTCTCGATGGTTCAACGGCGCAGACTCACAACTTCACGCTCACGCCGGGTGCGATCCGCGATGTCGTCACCGTCACCGCGGGCAAGGGAACCGAACGACTGGCGGTCGAAACCCCGCAGACCGTGACCGTCGCGACCGCCGATCAGATCGAGCAACGTGTGCCGCGTTCGACGTTCGAAACCATCGAACGCGCGCCGAACCTTACCTCGATCGAGACCAATCCGGTTCGCGAACGTCCGCGGCTTCGCGGTTTGTCATCGACGCGGCTTCTGGTCGTGATCGACGGCGAAAAGCTCAATAACTCGCGCTCCGATCCGGGTGCGAGCGGCGCCCCGATGGCGATCATCGATCCGTCGCAGCTTGAAGCGGTCGAGGTCGTTGCCGGTTCCGGATCGAGCCTCTACGGATCGGACTCGGTCGCCGGCACGATCAACCTGATAACGAAGCGTCCGACGCGGCCCGAGCAGGGCGTGACCGTCGGTCTTCGGCTCGACGGCAACTACATCAGCAACGGGGCGATCCGCCGCGGGAATCTGACGCTGAACGTCGCCAACAAATTCGCGGCATTCCGCGCGAGCGGCAATATGTACCGGCTCGCAAACTACAAGATGGGCAACGGCGAGCTCACGCTCGCGCAGAACGTCGCGTACGGCAACTTTTTCCGGCAGTTTCCGACAAATGCCGCCGGAACGACGTTCCAGTCGGCCGCAAGCTATCCGATCTTCGCTCTTCCGAAGAATGCCGAGATCCTGAACGGACAGGGTAGCGGCGGCGGCAAGCAGTTCGATTTCTGGTTCTTCCCGTCCGAGAAACATAGTTTCCGGGCACGATACCTGAATCGAGGAGAAGGCAACAACGGAAACGCGTTCTCGGGGCCTCCGTACGAAGTGCAGGAGCGCTACTCGCAATACCGAGCGTTCGACAAATTCGGGATCCGTTACGAGGCCTTTGAACTGTCGAAATACATTCCGAGATTCTCGGCGAACTATTTCCATCAGAAGATTTCGTTCCCGCAAAACCAGTACACCTACACCAACGTCGCGGGCGCGGGCGGCAGTTACCTGAACGCGACGACGTTTACCGGGCTCCCGTCGATCTTCGGGGCCGGCGCACTGCCGACCGGAACTCTCTCCGGCGCTTCGTTCACCGACAACCGGAACACGATCACGACCCAAGGCCTGGATTTTCAGGCATCGCTGCTACCGTTTCGCGGAATGCTCGTGACCGTCGGCGGCGGCCGGACGCGCGACGATTCGCGCGACTACTTCTACACGACGCCGTTCGCCGGTTTCGGAACGCAACGCGTTTTTACCGGCACGCCGACGATCGGAGCGAGTTCCCCGCTCTCGCAGTACACGGACAACGATTTCTACGTCCAGGGTGAATTCGATCGGATCAAATGGGTGCGCATCACGGCCGGAATGCGGCTCGACAAATGGGTGACGAAAGCCCTTCCGGGCGGCGGATTCCCGCTCAGCACCGAATTCGCGGCGCTGAATGCGGCCGTTCCGGGACTGACCGCGGCACCGGGTGCGCTCGGCTCGCTTGTCGCCGCGCTCCCGCAATTGACGCAACTCGCGGCCGGGACAGGTTCCGTCGGCTCGAACCGAACTTCGCGGACCTATAACTTCGGGATCGTGGGCCGCCTGCCGTTCGGCATCAACCCGTATTTCCGTTGGGCAGACAGCTACCGCGAGCCGGGCATCACGGAACGCTACCTGATCCGCAATTTCTCGCCGGGCTCGTTCTTCGCGTCGCTCGTCGTCGGAAATCCGAATCTTTCCCCTGAGACGGGCAAGAACTACGACGTCGGAGTGAAGGTCCAGCAGAAATACTTCAATTTTTCGCTCGGATATTTCCGAAACGAATTGACGAACTTCCTGAATTACGCGCCGGCCCAGAACTACTGTGTCACGCCGGTTCCGGGATTGCCCGGCAGCCCGGGCGCCGTCGGCTTCGGATGCGTCTCGGGTCAGGCGGTCGTGAGTATCAATGCCCGCATCAATTTCGGATCCGGACTTATCCGCGGCTGGGAATCGACGGCGGAAGGCAGCATTCCGCTCGGCCGGATGGGCAGCCTCAACCCGTTCTACTCGCTCGGAGCGCTTTACGGGCGCAACGACAATCCGACGACGATCCAGGTCGCACAGCTCAATGCGGTCTACAACCGCACCGGTACGCTGATACCGCTCTCGGGTTCGGCCACGGATTTCCCGTTCGCGGGCATCACGCCGTTCCGTATCCTCAGCGGCGTCCAGTATCTGGACCGGACCGGACGCATCTTCGTTGAGTACAACTGGCGGCATCAGAATCGCGTGACGCGGGCGGATCCGGGCCAGTTCGTCGGGACGACGCTGATCAACTACGGATCGTTCGCGAGCATGAACTCGTTCGACAAGCATTCGATGAAGGGCGGGTACTCGTGGCGCAACGATCGCTACAAGTTCTCGGTCAACGCGGGTGTCGACAATCTGACCGACAAGCTTTACTGGGAGCATTTCAACACGGCTCCCGCGCCGGGCCGGAGCTTTATCTTCGGGTTCACGGTCGAGGTCTTCAATCTTCTGAAGAAATAGGACGGCCGTGCGGTTAGACTGTTTGACTTTCGGGAAGGGCACTGTTCGCAGCGCTCCTCCCGTTTTTTGTTCTATGAAGATATTTTTATCGATTTTCGCGATCATCATCGTTTCCGCCGGGAGCGCGGCCGCAAAGCCGGGGCTCGCGGATGATTTCAAGCTGTTTCTTACGTGGTTCGAAGGCCGCTTCGACAATTTCGCCCAAACGAACGCCGAGAAGGAATCGAAGGCCGAATTCCCGCACGAGAGGATCCACTCGATATTCGCCCGCGTCGATCTTCCCAAGATCGGGCGGAACGTCTTCTATGTGCAGCAGTTTATGGACGGCGATGAAACGAAGATCTACCGTCAGCGGTTGTACGTTTTCGAGATCAGCAAGCCCGAGAAGGCGATCGAGTTGAAGATCTACACGTTCGCAGATGAAAAGGCGGTACTCAACGCGCACCTGGATCCGTCGAAACTCGCGGGGCTGACGCTCGACAAGCTCGACTCTCCGAGAGGTTGCGAAGTCTACTGGCGGCTCAACCCGGCCCGCGACAAGTTCGAAGGTTCGATGAAGCCGGACGCCTGCCGCGTCGTCTCGAAACGGTCGGGCAAGACGATCATCATTTCCGACGATCTGTTTCTGACCGCCGACGAGATCTGGATCCGCGACCAGGCGAAGGACGAGCAGGGAGGCTATGTTTTCGGGAACAAGTCGAACATTCACCACAAACTGCGCAAGGTGCGCTGGTTCGAGGGCTGGGCGGCGATCCTGAAATCGGGCGAGATGCAGTTTTCGGGCGCTGATTTTCCGGCGGGCGACTATGACGGCAAACTCAACCTGCTGGTCCACGATCAGGGCGGAACGGTGAAACTCAACGAGCGCTTCTCGGTCCAGCTGGCTGAACTTCAGCACCGCAACGGCCTTTGGGTGATGACGCTCAGCCTGATCGACACCTCGAGCGGGAAAAAGATCGCGTACAGTTGGGCCGATACCGACGCCGGCCGGATCGGCATCAATCTGCGCTGGGCACAGGCCGGATTCTCTTTGAAGCGATAATGGGGTAGAACTATGCGAATCGCGATCCTGATGACGATATGCGTCGTCGTGGCCTCGGTTGCGGCCGCGGCGCAGTCGGCCGGCAAACGGGCGGAGTCCGATGTCTCGCGGCAGATGGAGCAATACGCCGCGGCGATCCTCCGGAGCGATGTCGAGGCCGTCGCCGCCATTTACAGCGAGGACCTGATCCTGACCTCGCAGAGCGGAAGGGTCTACGGCAAGTCCGACGCGCTCGCCGACGTCAAGAACAGTTTCGAGAGATACGTCAGCTCCGATCTCAGGTTTCTGACGCTCGGCCGGAAACTCGTGATCGTCAGCTATCAGAACTTGAGAAAACGCAAAGGCCTCGATGAAGCGGCGTTCCGCGTCACCGCGGTCTGGAAAAAAGAAGGGAAGATCTGGCGGATCGTCTCGATGCAGTCGAGCCGGATCGCCGCTCAGGGAATGTGATGAAAACGTTGTTGCTTCTTTTGACGATACTTGCGGCCGGCGCGGCCGGCCAGGTTTCCGAAACGATCGCGGAATCGGATTTCAAGGCATTTGCAGAGATGCGAATCGGAACCGGGAATGCGGTCTATTGGTACTGCGTCGGCGAGATATACGAGTATCCGAGCGGGAAACTCATCGCGAAGGTCGAGGGGATCGACACGGCCCGGCTAATCAAGTCGGAATCGACGGCCGCAAGCAAACTGCAGTTGTCGCGCAAGATCTTCTTCTATCGCGATCCGAAGACGAACGCGCTCATTCGCGAGACCAACGGGACGAAGGTCGAGCCGATCGCGTATCCGTACCAGAAGATCGTTTACGAACTCAAGAACGGTAAGATCTCCGCGACGGTCACGCAGGGAAAACAGCCGCGTGTCCAGACGATAGAATCGGCCGGCGATTTCCACGTCCGGAAATTGGCGGACAATACGGTCTTCTCGACGCCGCTTTTTCTTAACTTTCCCGGATACAAGGCTTACGAGAACTACGACTTTTTCTATTTCCCGCGCGCCCGGAACAACGAGTCGCGGTATCAGCTGACCTGGAACCGCCGCGGAACTCTCCCTGTCTTTTTCGGCGGCGGCGACAGCGTTTTCCAACTAGTGGCGTACCGCGTAGATCGTTACGACCGTTTGCCGCGTTCGGTCCGCGAGACGATCGAGTCCGATTGGCGGCTTTGGATGAACCCGCCGACCGATCTTAAGGAAATCGAGGAACTGCAAAAAAGTTGAACGAAATTGTGAGATTTGTCACCGCAAACGCCGCGTTTCCGGTATACGATGAACGCATAGCGGGGGTGAAATCCGATGAATCTTAGCAGACGTGAATTCCTGGCCGGGTCGGGAGCGATTCTGGCGGCGACGGCGTTTTCGGCATTTGGGCAGACCGGCAAGCGGGTGCTCGTTCTCGGTGCCGGTCTTTCTGGGCTTTCGGCGGCGCTTGAACTCGCCAAACGTGGCTACAAGGTGACGGTCGTCGAAGGACGCGACCGGATCGGCGGCCGGATCAAAACACTGCGCGATCCATTTCGCGACCGTCAGTACGTCGAACTTGGCGGCGAACTTATCGGCGACGGCTACAAGCGGATGGTGAACTATGTCAAGACGCTCGAAGTGCCTTATCAAGAGGTGCCGGAGCGTTTCGAAACCAGCGGTTCCGTTTCCACGCTGCAGTGGGGGACGGGCACGACCGCGATCCTCAAAGGCAAGATGTATCCCGTCGGTTCGGTGCTCGATCCGCATCCATACGGGCTGAAGGGCGATGAGGCGAAGGGACTTCCGCCGGTGATATTGATGATGCATCTGAGAGCGATGGCTCAGGAGATCGCGAAGGATCCGGAGAAGATCTGGGACTACGACAAGATTTCGCTCGCCGAAGCGCTACGCAAACGCGGCGTGACGGACGAAGCGATCCGGCTGGTCAATGTCTCCCTAAACTACAATTCGATCGAGACCGTTTCCGCGGGCGGCGTTCTTTTCGATTCAAAACGGCGAATGACGGCCGGAACGAGAGCGATGCGGATCATCGGCGGCAACGATCGGATGACGAAGGCTCTCCACGAAAACGGGATAGCGGCCGGGGCGAAGTTCATCCTGAACTCGCGGGTCAAGCGCATCGCGCAGAACGACGGCACGGTATCTGTGACGTTTGCCGGAAAAGACGGCCGCCTGCAGACGCTGACGGCGGACAAGGTCGTCTGTACGATCCCGTTCTCGGTTTTGCGGGAAGTCGAATTCCGGCCCGCGTTGCCGGAGGAAAAGGCGAAGGCGATCCGCGAATTGCCCTACACGCATATTACAAAGGTCTTTTTGCAGGGCAAACGATTCGAATGGGACCGGCGCGCGATCGGCACGAGCGTCTGGACCGACACGCAGCTGGAACGGATCTTCGAGAATGCCGGCGACCGCGGCGATACCCGCGGCATCTTCACGGTCTGGCTCGACGGCGACGGCGCGCATCCGGCGGAAAGACTGGGCGATGGGGCACGAATGGCCTGGGCCCGGACGAATTTCGAAAAGGTGATGCCGTTTATGAAGCGGCAGATAGAGCGGACTGCGACAAAGTCCTGGACGAACGATGAGTTCGTTCACGGCTCGTACGCGCATCTCGGCATCGGTCAACTCGCCGGGATCAAACCGCACGTCAAAACCGCGGTCGGCAACATCCATTTCGCCGGCGAGCATACGGCCGAGGTGTCGCCCGGAATGGAAGGCGCGTTCGAATCGGCCGAGCGCGTTGTCAAAGAGATAGCGGGATAGCATTCGGGATCGGGGATTTGTGATTGCGGATTCGGATTCCGAAATCCCAAATCCCAAATGGGTTCGCGCCTTTGGCGCCTGATGTGCCGAAAAGCTGTGCTTTTCCGGGTGGCAATCTAATGTATCTCAGCGGCTCCGCCGCCTTTGATGAAACGGCGGCCGAGCCGAGCCTTTCCGCACTTCAGGCGCCAAAGGCACGAACGATTTCGGAATTGGGAATTCTGATTTCGGATCTTTCAACCCAAATCCCCAATCCCAAAATATCCAAAATCGAAAATCGAAAATCCCAAATCCCACATCCAATTGCCTCGCGTTATTTCTTCAACGGATTCAGGGTCTTGAGGTATGGTGGTCGGGCGAAATCCCGGTCGCGGGTTACAAGCGTCGCTCCGATGCTTTGCGCCAGAACCGCCAAATGGGCGTTCATCACCAAGTTTCCGTGACGACCCGATTTTTCCATCAGTCCGATCACCTCCGGATAGTGTGCGGAAGACGTTCGCAACATATTGACATTCGGACAGTTCAATAACGATTCGATGAAGCTCGCGGCTTCGTGATCGGGCAAAATCGGATCAAAGACTTTCGAATTGGTTGCGATTCGCAAGAACGACAAAATGCTCGTTTCGCAGATGCTGATCGTGTTGTGCGGGTCCGTGACCGCATCTTTCCAACCATCTTGACACGATGGCGTGTTCGGGCATCGCGTCCATCTTCGCGTAGAGGAGGATATTGCTGTCAAGCAAATAGTTCATCTTATTCTGAGGCGAGTCCGAGAGGGTTAGATTTCATCGAGCAATCGTTCCAGATCATCGGCGCCGACATTCGGTTGAAGCTTGCTTTTGAAACTGTCAATCCGAAATTCGGTCACGATATTGGCGGACTCACTTTTGATACCGGACCGGCGCAGTCCGTTGATGAGGTCCTTTTCTTTGAGGCCCCTGTTCTTGGCGATCGCCTCCTCGAAATAATCGGCGACATCGGCTTCCAATGTTACCGTTGTTCTTCTCGTCCGGCGATGCTTCAGAGTATTCGAATTCACGTTGGAATTCTGGCAAGCTTTTGTGCTTTGATGCAAAGAATTCTTATTATTCAAACCCAAATCCGGAATCCAAAATCTAAAGGTGGTTAACTGATGTGCCGACACGAAGGGTTGAATCGTCAATCCACTCGATAGCCCAATTCTCTTCGTTGTGCAGAATGAACGCCAATTCGGGCCAGGGCGGATTCATCGGCGATTCGAACGAAACCACCATCACGCCAAACGGACAGGCCCAGTAGCATCCGTAAAGTGCCATCTTCTTCAGGTTCGGCGAAGGAATGTACCTGACCGCAATGAACCCGTCCTCGCCGTCTGAGAAACTCTCGAACCTCCGGTTCGTCAGGTCAAGGATGCTGTGTCCGCCATACCGATCCTCGGCACAAACCAGGTAATCGACGGAATCCTTCGTGATCCAGATATGTGAGTCGTCTCCAAGTGAAAGGTTGGCAATGAACTCGTGTATCGGATGATCCGAGGCGTTTTCAAATATCCGGTATTTTGCTACATCCCAATTGCACCCGGGTTTATTTTGCCGATACTCGCCTTTGGTCAACCGATATTTTCCGCAGGGTGAAAGTGAATCCGATTCGCTCCCGCTGATCAATGCGGTTTCATCGAAGTATTCGAGGATTTCGGATCTGACCCGCTCGATGACGTTCATTGCGCGATTCTAGCTCAATTTCGTGCTTAACAAAATCTAGCCAACTATTGAATTTCAGGTCTTATTGTTATAGACTTATGACAAATTTTTGCGATCCCGAGGTCAACTATGGATAAGATCACGCTCGATATTCTTGAGAATGCCCTTCGCAACGCGCGCGAGGAGATGGATTCCGTACTTTTCAGATCGGCGATGTCGCCCGTCATCCGCGAACAGCACGACGGGTTTCCGATGATCTGCCATCCCGACGGACGAATGGTCGTCGGCCAGTTCGGGTCGTACATCAACGGATTTCTCGCCAACTGGAAACGCGGCGTCAACGAAGGCGACGTTTTCCTGGTCAGCGATCCGTACAGTTGCGGCGGCGCGATCTCGCACATCAACGACTGGATGGTGCTGATGCCGATCTTTTACGAAGGGGAACTCGTCGGCTGGGGATCGCAGTTCGGGCACACGGTCGATATGGGCGGTCCGGTTTCGGGCAGTCTTCCGACTGACGCCGACACGATCTTCGGCGAGGGCACGCGGATCCCGCCGGTGAAGCTTTTCGACGCCGGGAAGCTCAACGAAGATCTGCTCGACATGATCCTCGCGAATTCGCGCGTTCCGACGATGAACTATTTCGACCTGATGGCGATCGTCGCCGCCTGCCGCACGGCCGACAAGCGCGTGCGGGAAATGTGCGAGCGGTTCGGCAAGGACGAGTATATCAATGGGTTGGAAATGCTCCTCGACCGCACTCACGAGGCGATGAAGCAACTGATCGTTATGTGTTTGCCCGAGACGCCGCTTGAATTCGAGGATTACATCGACGACGACGGCCGCGGCAACGGGCCGTACAAGATGAAGCTGACGATCTATCGCAAGGGTCACGAGGCGTATTTTGACTGGACCGGGACCGATCCGCAGGCGCCGGGACCGATCAACTTCTATCTCAACGAAGAGATGTTCAAGATGTTCATCGGTGTCTATCTGATTATGGTCTTCGACCCGCAGATTCTTTTCAACGATGGATTTTATCCGCTGCTGCACGTGACGATTCCCGAAAAATCGCTGCTCAATCCGGAATTTCCGGCGGCGCTCGGATGCCGCACGCATGCGCTGACGCGGCTTTTCGACGTTCTTGGCGGAGCGCTCGGAAAGGGCGCGCCCGAACTTTCGACCGCCGCGGGTTACGGAACATCGCCGTATATGCTCTACAACGGGCACGACGAGAACGGCGATTTCTTCCATCTGATGGAGATCACGTACGGCGGAATCCCGGGCCGTCCGATGGGCGACGGTATGGACGCTCACTCGTGGTGGCCGCTTTTTGAGAACATTCCGACCGAATATCTAGAAAGCTATTATCCGATCACCGTGCTCGAGTACGGAAGTCTGATGGACACGGGCGGCGCCGGATTCCATCGCGGCGGCAACGCGGTGCACAAGGTCTATCGATATGAGGCCGACGGCGAGATCGCGATCCACGACGACCGCGAACGTTCGAAGCCGTGGGGAATCATGGGCGGCTTGCCGGGCGCGATGTCGACCAAGGAACTGATCCGCGCCGACGGCACGCGCGAGCATCTGCAATCAAAGATCTCGCGCATTCCGGTCAAGAAAGGCGATATTCTCGTTTACCGGACCGCTGGCGGCGGCGGTTGGAAAGACCCGTTCGACCGCCCTGCCGACAAGGTCGCGAAAGATGTCCGCAACGGACTTGTTTCGGCGGCCAAAGCGAAGTCGGACTACGGCGTCGTTCTCAATGCCGACAACACCGCCGACGTCGCGGCGACCGATGCTCTCCGGGCCGATCTTCGTGCGAAACGCGGCGAATTTCCGCTGTTCTCGATCGGCGAGGTGCCGGAAGCGATCGGCGTCGTCAGGGACTGGAACGGCGACGGCTGGGCTCACGCGAAATCGGCTTGAGACCGGTCTCTTTACGCAATCTCGGCGCTGATGTATCGTTCTGATATTGAGGTGAAATATGAAGAACAGTATGTTTGTCGCCGTTTTGCTCGCGTTGGCAGCCCTGGCGGCGAGCGCCGCCGCCCAGACGCGGACTATGACCGTAACCATTGCGGACGGAAAGGTTCCGTGTCTTCTCGATGAGACGAAACTCTGTTTCGCCTACCAAACGCCGGGTTCGACCGAATGGTATCCGGTATCGGAAGCGATACGGGGCTTCAAGTTCACCGCCGGCGTCACGCAGACGATCAGCGTTCGTTACACGCCGAAAGAACAGGCGACCGCGGAACCCGGATCGCTGGACTGGGTGTACCAGAAAACGCTGAAAAGGGTGAAAAGCGGCGGCAAGACCGGCATCGAGGCAATGTCGCAATTCGAACGGCGCCGGCCGCCGGTTCTCGCGGGCCGCAACTGGACGCTGTTGACGATGGACTCGAAACCCGTCGAGATCCCGGACATCGTGCTCAGGTTCGATCGCAACTCGAACCGGTTCGGAATTCGCATCTGCAACCAGATGGGCGGCAATTTCGAGCAGTCTGGTTTTGATCTGAAACTAAACTCGCTGGTTTCCACGCGGATGGCGTGCCGTGATCCACAGGCATCGATCGAAAGCCGGTTTCAGGAGCTGATGCCGGCGATCACAAGATCCAAGATGGCGGACGGAAAACTTGCGCTGTTCGCCGGAGACAAGAAGGTCCTGGAGTTCATTGAGAAGGTCGCTCTCGAAGACGCCCGTTGGGCGATCGCCGAAGTCGACGGCAAACGCGTCGTCACGTCGGGCGATGTCCCGTATCTCCTCCTGACGAAATCGGGCTACGGTCTTACCGGATTCTCGGGGTGCAATCAGATATTCGGGAAATACGTTCGCGAAGGCAACGGCCTGAAGTTTCTTGACGTGTCGATGACCAAGATGGCCTGCACCGAGGACGATGTGATCGGGATCGAGATCGGCGTGATGGACTCGCTGGACAAGATCGACCGGTACGAGATAAAGAACGGGATGCTGATCTTGTTCGCGGGTGAAAAGGCGCGGCTCAAGCTCTACGCGATGCCGAACTGAGTCTATGGGCGATAAGGAAATGTACGCGGAGCGCGGGTTTTCGAGCCGCGTCGGTTTCGGAGAACGGCCCGCGCTCCTGATCATCGATTTCATCAAAGGGTTCACCGATACCGATTGCCCTTTGGGATCGGACCTTGATCGGGAAGTCGAATCCACGGCGCGGCTTTTGGCGGTATTCCGCGAAAGGGCGATGCCGGTACATTTCACGACGACGGCGTACGACGACGCGATGGTTTCGGCCGGCGTCTTTGCAAAGAAAGTGCCGAGCCTCGCGCATTTGAAACACGGCTCGAAATGGATCGAGATCGACGACCGGCTCGCGCCGGCGACGGGAGAGACCGTTTGGGTCAAGCAATACGCATCGGCGTTCTTCGGTACCGCGCTCGGACCGGCGCTCGTCGCGCAAAAGGTCGACACGCTCGTCATCGCGGGCTGCACGACTTCGGGATGCGTCCGCGCTTCAGCAGTCGACGGTTGTCAGCACGGCCTGATGACGAACGTCGTCCGCGATTGCGTGGGTGACCGCTCGGCGGCGGCTCACGAAGCGAATCTGAATGATCTCGACGCGAAATACGCCGATGTCGTCACATTGGCAGAGATGGAAAGACTGTTGCGTCTATAACGAAAGATGTTCCTCTTCTGGCTCCTTTGGCTCATCATCGTCTTCGGCGGGTTCTACCTCGGCGGTGGATACGCGCTCGGCGTGTATCGCGAAGGGTTTGAGATATCGACGGCGCTCAACGCGGTCATTTACCTGGGTTGCGCGATCTATGGTCTGCCGAAGCTGGTCAAATTGATCCTGAGAAAGTGATGGAGATCTACGGCATCGACATCTTCAGCATTACCTTTCGTGGCATCCACGCGCTGATGGCCGCAGCGTGGCTGCTTTTCGATTTCGTCGTCTTCTGGCTTCACTTCAAGATCAAGAACGCCGAGGCGCCGCTCGAGGAAAGGCTCGAGCGGGCGCGCGTGATGCACGGGATCGACACCGTGGTCGCCTACATCTTCCTGTTGATGCTCCCGAGCGGCTTGATCCTTTGCTACATAACCGACACGCCCGTTTTTTCGGCGAACTGGCTTTCCTGGAAACATCTGCTTTACGGGCTGATCATCGTCGATGCGCTCTATCTTCTTCCGATCTCCGGGACCGCGCTGCGAAATCTGAAGGCGATCAAGGCGGGCGCCCCGAACGTCGACGAACTGAACACCGAGATCCGCGCAAAGATGAACCAGGCGATGCCCGCGGTCTGGCTTGTGTGGGCGCTCGTTTTCGCCGCGAGCCTGATCTCGGTGCTCAACCTCAAGACCCCAAAAGGTCAGGAATACATCTTCCGCAAGACCGAGACCGTCCGCTCCGATCAGCACAAGTGATTCCGGCCGCGACGAACAAATCGGCCGCCATTTTCGCGTAGTTCGCGAAATCCGCGGCGAAAATCCGTTGGGTCATCCAATCGCGTAATTTCGGATTATCCGGGATTACGCAATCGAGGCGAATCTTAATGTCGCCGTCGCGATCTTTGCGGACTATGCGCGATGAACCGGCATCCGCTCGCCAAAAAGCATTTTCGCACGCAAAGACCGCAAAGGGCGCAACGTCGGCCAGTCCGAAACTCGTCGGGAATCTTCAGATCGGCACCGCGTTGGACGACGTTCGCGCGTCATCGGCGGTCTGCCGCCGCGCGTTCGATGATCTCGAGATACTCGCCCGACGGCGCCTGGACGATCATCGCGGCCGATCCTTCGTGGAACGGCCGGTCGAAGATGTCCGGTTCGACGATGATCTCGGCGCCGGCGTTGGCACAGGCCCCGCGCGTCGCCGCGAGATCGTCGGTTTCGAACGCCAGGAACGTGTAGCCGGAATGCGCGAGGTCGCAATATTCGGACTTGTTCTCGGCGACGACGCCTGTAACTTCGAGCTCAAGCAGTTCGATCTTCGCCATCCACTCGCCGCGCGCGGTAAGCGTCGCGAAATCCATCGAAAGATCGCCATCGACGCCGAGCAAGCGGTCGAACGGCGGTCCCGAATGCGCGAATCGCAATGCCGGTTCAAGCCCGAGCGCGTCCTTGTAGAAACCGAGCGCCCGTTCCATACTCGGAACGACGATACCGTATGTCGCGACGGGTTCGGCGAAAACAGCGGCATCCGGAACCGTTTCCCCGATCTGGATCAGCGTTAGACGAAAACCGCCCGGGGCATCGATCATAACCTCGCGCATAGGCTTTCCGACGTCGTAAGCCATGGGCTCCGACACCGCCCGCCCGCCAGCCGACTCAAGTTTCGCGATCGCCGCGTCGAGGTCGTTTGTACGGAAATTGAGCGTGAAGATGCCGAGGTCCGTCGGACGCCTCCTGATCGGCGGTGACGCGGCCGGAATGCCGACAAGGTCGACGAAGCCCAGTTCCGATCCGGAGCGCGCGAGCCTTACGACCTCGAAATCGCCTTTCACTCCCCAAAACCCGCCGATCGCGGCTTCCGTCGCGACGGTCGACCCCGTTCTTTCAAGCCCGAAGCCTTCCACGAAGAAACGAACAGACGATTCGAGGTTGCCGACGGCGATGAGCGCCGACGTGACCGGATACACGGAAGTTCTTTGAGTCATTTCTCACCTCGTCAAAATTGGTTATAATCTTAATACAAATTCTGTCGATAGGGGTAGTATCGATTATCATTAGGGAATGGAATCCAACGATTTGTCGATCCGCCGGGCGGGAGACAAGGATGTCAACCTGATCGCCGCGCTCGGCATCGCGACGTGCTACGAGGCTTATTTCGAACTCGACCCGTCGCACGACCTGGCGGATTATTGTATGCGCTTTTTTGATCCGGAAGTGATCAGGGAAGAGATCGCGGACCCCGGTTCGACCCATCTGGTCGCGGAATGCCGCGGCAAAGCCGTCGGATTCGTCAAAATGCGCGAAGGCAGGATGGCCGAATGTCTCGCCGGCGCGAACGCGATCGAGGTCCAGCGGATCTACGTTCTCGAAAGGCTGAAGGGCAATGGGATCGGCCGCGAACTGTTGTCGGCGGCAATGGCCGTCGGACGAGAGAAAGGATACGCGAAACTCTGGCTCGGCGTCTGGGACAAGAACCGCGCGGCGCAGAGGTTCTACGAAAAGCTCGGAATGAACAACATCGGGACGACCGATTTTACCGACGGCAAATCGAACTTCGTGAATTTCGTCTACGCGACCGATCTTTAAGGAGATGAATATGTCGAAAAGACCGCTCAACGGTTTGAAAGTTCTTGAAATGGGCCAATTGCTGGCCGGGCCGTTCTGCGCCTCGATGCTCGCCGGATTCGGAGCCGAGGTGATCAAGATCGAGAAGCCCAAAACCGGCGACCCGCTGCGCGTCTGGCGCAAACTGCACAAAGGCACGTCGCTTTGGTGGTATTCGATGGGTCGCAACAAGAAATCGGTGACTCTCGATATGACGAATCCGAAGGGCCAGGCGATCGCCCGCCGGCTCGCGGAGAAGGTCGACATCCTGCTCGAGAATTTCAAGCCCGGGACGATGGAAAAATGGGGAATGGGATTCGAAGAACTGCGAAACGCCAACCGCGGCCTGATCATGGTCCGCGTTTCGGGCTACGGGCAGACCGGCCCTTTCGCGTCAAGGCCGGGATATGCGAACGTTGCGGAGGGGTTTGGCGGCATCCGATATATGTCCGGTTATCCGGACCGGCCGCCGGTCCGAACGGGTCTTTCGCTCGGCGATACGCTGTCGGGCCTACACGCCGCGCTCGGCGCGCTGACGGCCGTTTATCATCGCGACGTCAACGGCGGAGAAGGTCAGGTAGTCGATGTCGCGATCTATGAATCGATCTTCAATATGCTCGAATCTACGCTCGCCGAATATGACAAACTGGGTGTCGTGCGCGAACGCACGGGTGCGAAGCTCGAAGGAATCGTGCCGACGTCGACGTATCCGACGCGCGACGGCAAGTTCATCATTATCGGCGGCAACGGCGATTCGATCTTTCGCCGGCTGATGTCCAAGATCGGCCGCGAGGACTTCGCGACGCATCCTGAAATGCAGGACAACAAGGGCCGGGTCGTACACGAAGAGGCGATCGACCAGGCGATCACGGACTGGACGTTGACGCAAACCTATGAAGATGCGTACGCGGCAATGATCGAGGCCGAGGTGCCGTGCGGACCGGTCTACTCGATCGCCGACATCGTCCGCGATCCGCAGTACATCGCGCGGGGCATCTTCGAAGAGGTCGAGATCGCGCCCGGCGACACGGTAAAGATTCCCGCGGTCCTGCCCAAATTGACCGAAACGCCCGGCGGAACCGATTGGATCGGGCCCGAACTCGGCGCGCATAACGAAGAAGTCTATTGCGGGTTTCTCGGAATGTCGCGGGCCGAGTTCGAGGACCTGATGGCGGAAGGAATTGTTTGATACCTTGGTCGTTGATACATTTCGAATGTAATATCTAGTTTGAATTTGGTTTGAAGTTGGGTTTGACCGTTTCATCTCGCCGGTGTTCGGTTAATGGCGGCTTTCGAGGGGCCCTGACCGTCAGATCCATCGACTTGGGAGTTGGCTTCGACACTTGGTTTGTTTCTGACCGATGAGAATTGAAAGCTTGTATTTGAGGAATTTTCGGGGCTTCGAGGAGATCCGCATTCCGTTTGACGGCCAGTTTAATCTCGTCATTGGTGATAACGGCAGTGGCAAGACGGCGATTCTCGAGGCCTTGACAGTTGCGATGGGGTCGCTGTTTCTCGGAATAAGGAATGCGGACTCAAGACATATTCGCGAAGCCGATATCAGACTGCTTGCGACCGAATTTAGCGAAGAGCAACAATTCCCGGTCGTGGTGTTGGCCGAAGGTGAAGTTGGCGGACAGCGGCTTTCTTGGAAACGAGAACTTAATTCTTTAGCGAGCGGAACCCTTTCTCGCGATGCAAAGGAGATAAAGAACCTCGGCGAAGAATTTGATCGGGCGATTCGGGCCGGCGAACCGACTACAATGCCGGTGCTCGCGTTTTACTCAACCGGACGTTTGTGGAAGGACTTGATAGAGCGGAAACGGAGCGACGGCGCAAAACGAGAGATATCAAGTCGTTTGAGAGCCTATAAGAGTTGCCTTCAGGCAACATCGACTTTCAAGATCTTTCTTCGATGGTTTAGAGGCAAGGAGTTGTCATCGTTGCGAACCAAAAAGGAAGAAATCGGATTTGCTCTGATCAGAGATTTGGTAACCAGAAACTTGCCAAACTGTCGAGGGGTTTACTTTGAGTTTGATCCCGACAAGATTCAAGGCCTAAAGATAGAAACTGAAGATGGCCGAACGTTGCCATTTGAATACCTGAGTGATGGCGCTCGGAACATGTTCGCTTTACTGGCTGACATCGCCTATCGGTGTATAATTCTGAACCCGCATCTAGAAGAGAGCTCTCTGAGGTTGACCCCCGGCGTGGTCCTGATTGATGAACTCGACCTGCACTTGCATCCGGCGTGGCAAAAGAAAATCGTCTCGAGTTTGAAATCGACTTTTCCAAGCATTCAGTTCATTACGACGAGTCATTCGCCGTTCATTATTCAGGAAACCGAAAACGGACAGTTGATCAAGTTGAAAGAGAATCAAGTTTCGGTCTCGGGAGCAAACCAACTGAGTATTGAGGACATTGCTGAGTACGATCAAGCGGTCGAGAATCCGCAATGGAGCGACAAGAAGAAAGATCTGTATGATGCCGCCCGAAGATACTTCACATCACTGGCGAATGGCGACGACGATGAAAGTCTGAAGTTTGAAGTTTCTGAGTTGGTCAAGCCTTACAGCCAAAACCCTGCGTTTGACGCCTTCATCGAACAAATGAAGCTTGCAAAGGAAAACAAATGAGACCTGTCGTGAAAGGGACCGCGCCGGCTGTTTACGGCAAGTGGGGCGACGCAAGGAATGATTTGGCCGATCGCATCGGTTGGTATTGTTCATACTGTGAGATGGGCGTGACTCAGATGATCGAAGTAGAGCACATCGTTCCGCGGGATCACGGGGGAGCCCCCCTGAGTTGGGACAATTTTCTTCTTTCCTGCAAATACTGTAACACGATAAAAAGCAACCGGAACAAGAGTCGAAACGGCTACATCTGGCCGGACCGGGATAACAGCGATTTTGCCTTTGTTTATAGCGAACGCGATGTGATAACGCCGGCTTCGGGGATATCGGCCACCGAACCTATGGCAACGATCGATCTGATGGGTCTTGATCGCCGACCGGGTGGCAAAAACGAACCGACCGACGCGGATAGCCGTTGGATTCATCGTCTTCAGACCTGGCTGGTTGCCAAACAGTCGTTCGACAATTGGAAATCTTGCCCGACCGAGGCAATGGCCGATCAGATTGCCAAGACCGCCAAAGGATACGGATTCTACTCGATATGGCTGACCGTATTCCGCAACGAACCGCAGGTAGTCAACGCGATCCAGGATCAATTCCCTAACACATATCGTGATGTCGATTCTCACGGAGTACGCCGAGTAAGAACAGGCGGAGTCCTGTGAGATGACCACTTCGCGAATCACTTTAATGGCGGCGCTTGGAAGAATCTTGCTGTGGTTGGGTTACGCGATGCTGATCGCGTGCGTGATTCTGTTCATCAATTACCTCCTGTTCGGCATCAAGCCGAACGACGGCGATGTTGATCTGTGGCGCGGACCGGTTCTGCCGTTCTTTCTGCTGATGGGCGGAATCCTGGTCGCTTTCGCCGGGTTTATGATCCGCGGCGCGTTCAAAGACAAATGAAACTTCCGCAAAAAGTCGAGATCGTCGAGGTCAGTCCGCGCGACGGGCTGCAGATGCTGCCCGGATTCGTGCCCACAAAAGACAAGATCGCGTTGATCGAGATGCTGAAATCGGCAGGATTCAGGCGCATCGAGTCCGTCTCGTTCGTCTCGCCGAAACACGTCCCGCAGATGGCGGACGCGTCCGAGATCATCGCCGCGATCGGTGACGATCCTTTGATCGAAGAAGTCGCGCTGGCGCTCAACCAAAAAGGGTACCAGCGGGCGATCGAGGCCGGGGTCGACTGGATCTGCTACGTGATGGCGGCGACCGAGACGATGAGCCTGAAGAACGCGAACACGACCGTCGCCGACGGCCTCGCGATGACGAAAAAGTGTATCGCAGACGCGCACCGCGCCGGGATCAAGGTCCGCGCGTCCGTCGCGGTCTGCTGGGTCTGCCCGTACGAAGGCGATGTTCCGAAGGATCGCGTGCTCGAGATCGCGCGCGAACTTGCCGAGGCCGGAGCCGACGAGATAGCGTTCAACGACACGGTCGGCCGCGCCGTTCCGAACGACGTCTTCGAATTGTGCCGCCGCGCGACCGAATCGCTTCCGGGCCAGCAGTTCGCAGGGCATTTCCACGATACGAACTTCACCGCTCTCGCGAATATCTATGCCGCTCTCGAGGCCGGTTGGTCGATCTTCGATTCTTCAGTCGGCGGACTCGGCGGATGTCCGTTCTCGCCCGGTGCGAGCGGCAATGTCGCGACCGAAAGGGTAGTCTGGATGCTTGCAAGGATGGGCATCGCGACCGGCATCGACCCCGAGAAACTGAAGGCCGCCTCTGATCTGGCAAAGCGAATCGAGAGCATTTCGATCAATAAAACAGTAATTGAGAATTGAAAATTGAGAATTGAAAAAGAAGCTCGCCGCTTCCTTTGAAATGTTCCGCCGATTTGTTATAGGATTATGACAAATGCGCGCCATCAATCATTTCATCGACGGCAAAAGCGTTTCGTCCGTTTCGGGCAGGACCTTTCAGTCCGAGAATCCGGCAACTGAAGAGATCATCGCCGAGGTCGCGCTCGGAGCGGCTGAAGATGTCGATCGGGCGGTCGTCTCGGCCGATAAGGCCTTTCGCGATTGGTCGCGCGTTCCGCCGGCCGAACGCGGCAAGCTGATCTACCGCCTCGCCGATCTGCTGATGGAACGCCGCGAGGACTTCGCCCGCGCGGAATCGGAGGATTCAGGCAAGACATATCAATCCAACCTCAACATCGACGTCCCGTTCTGTGCCGACTTTTTCCGGTATTACGCCGGCGCGGCCGACAAGCTGAGGACGCCCGTCCCGAACAACGAACCGGGGATCCATCGTTATGCCGTTCGCGAACCGTACGGCGTGATCGGAGCCATCGCTCCTTGGAATTTCCCGCTCGTGATGGCGACGCTCAAACTTTCGGCGGCGCTCGCGTGCGGCAATTCGGTCGTGATGAAGATGGCCGAACAGACGCCCGCGACGGTGACGATGCTCGCCGAACTGGCTGTTGAGGCCGGAATTCCGCCCGGCGTTTTCAACGTCGTCCACGGGTTCGGAAACGAGGCCGGTCAGGCGTTGGTGCGTCATCCGAAGGTCAAGAAGATCGCGTTCACCGGTTCGTCCGCCGTCGGCAAGGTCCTCGGCGAGCAATGCGGTCGGATGACGAAGCCGGCATTGCTCGAGATGGGAGGAAAATCGGCGAACATCATCTTCGCCGACGCCGACATCGACCTCGCGGTCAACGGTGCGCTGCAGGCGAGCCTCGGCAACAACGGACAGTTCTGTCTCGCGGCCTCGCGGATACTGGTCGAGGAATCGATCGTCCCGCGGTTCACCGAAGCGTTGGTGGAACGCGCGCGGAAGATCAAACTCGGCGATCCGTTCGACGCCTCGACGAACTGCGGGCCGATCATCTCGCAAAAACAGTACGAGCGCGTTACGGGATATGTCGAGATCGGAAGATCTGAGAACGCGCGTCTGCTGACCGGCGGCAAGCGGCCCGACCGTCCCGAAAGGGGATATTTTCTCGAGCCGACGGTCTTCGGCGAGATGACGCCACAAATGCGGATCTGGAAGGAAGAGATATTCGGGCCGGTAGTCGGAATAACGTCGTTCAAGACCGAGGACGAGGCGATCGCGCTCGCGAACAATTGCGATTACGGGCTCGGCGCGTATTTCTGGGCGAAGGATGTCGATCGGGTCCATCGCGTCTCGGCCGCTCTCGACGCCGGACTGGTATTCGTGAATATGCCGGCATATATGACGCCGATAATGCCTGCAGGGATCCGGAATATGAGCGGCACCGGCCAGAACTTCGGGCTCGAGGCGCTGGAGAATTACACCAAGCTGAAAGGTGTTTACATCAACTACAGCGGAAAGATCTTTCCGTGGCTCAAGTGAATTTTGACATCCTCGGTTTTTGGATTCGTTCGCGGTCTGGCGGCCTATTCCGATCGGCGACAGACCGGAGCATTTTGGGAGCTTGAAT